>NZ_JBWXUE010000014.1:116049-130326 GCF_057158765.1 Kitasatospora sp. NEAU-69 | reverse complement strand
AAAGTACCCCATAGCACTCCCTCCACCCCTCCCCCCCCCCCCCCCCCCCCCCCCCCCCCCCCCCGCGGCCGTGTCCGTTGCCCGCCGGGCGACAGGCCCCACGGGCCCGGGGCCCGGCGGGCAGCACGCCGCCGGCTGCGTCACAAGCAGGTCATAGCCCGGACGCGGAACGCCATGCGCCCTTTCCGGCCATGCCCCGCCCGCTACGCTGACGGTATGACGAGCGAGGAGCAGCCCACCCCCACCGCCGAGGCCGCGGCGAGAGCCGGCCTGCCCGACCTCCCCGAGGTGGCACCCGCCGGTACGCCCGGCGAGCGGGCCCGGGCGCTGCTCCGGGTACGCGGCTACCGGCGGCTCTGGGTGACGCAGCTGATCGGCGGCACCGCCGACCGGCTGGCCTTCCTGGTGCTGCTCGCGCTGACGGTGGCGGCCTCGGCCGTGGCCGGCCAGTTCGGCGGCGGCTACCGGGGTCTCGCGGTCACCGTCGCGGTGGTCTTCGCGGTCCGGCTGGCCGCGGCCGCGCTCGGCGGCGTGGCGCTGCTCGGCCCGCTGCACACGCTGCTCGCCGACCGGCTGGACCGGCGCTGGACGCTGATCGGCGCCGACGGGCTGCGCGCGGCGCTGATCGGCGTCGCCCCCTGGTGGCTGGTCTGGGTGCACGGATCGGCGGCCACCTGGGCACTGCTCGGCACCGTCTTCGCGGCCGGCCTGGCCGAGCGGGTCTGGTCGGCGGCCAAGGGCATCACCGCGCCGGCGCTGCTGCCGCTCGGCAACCCGTACGCGCCGCAGGCCCAGCAGCGCCCGTCAGCCGGCAACCTGGACACGCTGCGCCGCATCGACATGCGCACCGGCTGGGCGACCGTCCCGCTGGCCGCGGTCGGGCTGATCGGCTTCACGCTGCTCAGCAACCTCGTCGCAGCGCTCGGCTCGCACTGGCTGCGCCAGCACCAGGTGACCTTCGCCGCGCTCGGTGCGGCCCTGCTCTTCGTGGGCTCCGCCGTGCTGCTGTACCTCCAGGAGCTGCCGCGCACCACCGTGGCGAGCAGCCCGCGCTCCCCGCTGCAGGGGCTGCGCGCGCCGACCGACGCGACGCCGGGCCCGGCGTTCAGCAAGGGCCGCACCGGCTCCGCACCGTTCTTCACGTTCGCGGTCGCCGCGGGGTACGCCTCGATGGCGGGCCTCGCCGCGCTCGCGCTGCTGACGGCCGGTGAGCACGGCGCCGGCCCGGTCGGCTACGGCCTGCTGGTGCTCGCCGCGACCGGCCTGCCCTGGCTCGGCCTGCGGCTGACCCGGGTCACGCTGCCCACGCTCTCGCGCCGCCGGCTGCTCGCGGTCGCGCTGCTCTCGATGGGCGTCGCGCTGATCCTGGCCGGCCTGGTCTTCGACTTCGTGCTGATCCTGCTGCTCACCGCGGTGGCCGGGACGGCCGCCGGGATCGTGATCGGCGTCGGCCGGGCACTGCTGGCCCAGGAGGTCGAGGAGGCCCGGCTGCCGAAGGTGACCGAGCACCTCTACGCGGTGCTGCGGATGGTGGTGGGCGCCGCGCTGGTCGTCGTCCCGCTGATCGCGGCGGCGTACGGCCAGGTCACCTACGGCAACCGGGCGCCCGGCAGCTTCACCTTCATCCACGGCGGCGCCGCGCTCGCGGTGGCCACGGCCGGCGTGCTCACGCTGGTGCTCGCGGCGCTCGTGCTGCTCAAGACGGACGACCAGCGCGGCACCGCGCCGTTCGGCCGCGAGCTGATGGCGGCGCTCAGCGCCGGCCGCGAGCTCGCCCCGCACCGGACCACCGGAACCGGCTTCTTCATCGCCCTGGAGGGCGGCGACGGCGCCGGCAAGTCCACCCAGGCCCAGGCGCTCGCCGAGTGGATCCGCAGCAAGGGCCACGAGGTGGTGCTGACCCGCGAGCCGGGTGGCAGCCCGATCGGGCAGCGGCTGCGCGCGCTGGTCCTGGACGTCGGCAACACCGGCCTCTCGCACCGCGCCGAGGCGCTGATCTACGCGGCCGACCGGGCCGAGCACGTCGAGAACGTGATCCGGCCCGCGCTCGCCCGTGGCGCCGTGGTGATCACCGACCGTTACATGGACTCCTCGATCGCCTACCAGGGCGCCGGGCGTGATCTCGCCGCCACCGAGGTCGCCCGGATCTCCCGCTGGGCGACCGGCGGCCTGGTGCCGGACCTGACCGTCGTGCTGGACGTCGATCCGACCAAGGCACGGGAGCGGTTCACCGAGGCGCTGGATCGCCTGGAGTCCGAGCCGACCGAGTTCCACGCCCGGGTGCGGGCCGGCTTCCTGGCGCTCGCGGCGGCCGATCCGGTCCGCTACCTCGTGGTGGACGGCAGCCAGCAGCCCGGTTTCGTCACCACCGCGATCCGCCACCGGCTGGACCGTGAGCTGCCGCTCTCCGAGCAGGAGAAGGCGGCCCGGATCGAGCAGGAGCGGCTCGCCCGGGAGGCGGCCGAGCGCCGCGCCGCCGAGGAGGCCCGGAAGAAGGCCGAGGCCGAGGAGGCCGAGCGCAAGCGCCAGGAGCTGCTCGCCCAGCTGCGCGCCGAGCAGGCCGAGAAGGAGCGGCTGGCGAAGGAGGAGGCCGAGCGCAAGGCGGCCGAGGCCGCTGCCAAGGCCGCCGAGGAGGCCCGGCTCAAGGCGGAGGAGGAGGCCAGGCGGCGCGCCGAGGAGCAGGCGCAGCGCAAGGCCGCCGAGGAGGCCCGGCTCCGCGAGGAGGCCGCCGAGCGCAAGCGCCGCGAGGAGGAGGCCGCCCGGCAGGCCGAGCTGCAGCGCCGGCGCGACGTGCAGCGCGAGGAGCAGCGCCGCCGCGCCGAGGAGGCGTTGCAGCGGGCCGAGGCCACCCGCCTCGCGGAGGCGGCTGCGGCGGCCGCCGCAGCGGCGAACGACGCGGCCGCGATCACGGCGGAGCTGCCGGTGGTGCCCGGCACCGAGGAGCTGACCCAGGAGATCTCGGAGCAGGACCGCCAGGCCGCCGTGGCCGCGGCGGAGGCTGCTGCGGCTGCCGCCAGGGGCGCGGCGGACGAGACGGCGGTGCTGCCGGCCGTCCCGGCCGAGGGCGCCGGGCGCGGTGAGGCTGCCGAGGCTCCCGAGGAGCGGACCGCGGTGCTGCCAGTGGTGTCCGCCGACGACACCGGGGCGGAGGACCGCACCGCGCTGCTCCCGAAGATCGATCCGGCTGGGCCCGCGCCGACCGTCGCGGCGTCCCGTCCGGTCGAGGACCGGGTGCCGCCCGGCCTGTGGCGGCCCGAACCGCCGGCCGCGTCGGCCCCGGCTCCCGCCCCGGCCCCGGCTCCTGCCCCGGCGCCGGCTTCGGCCGACTTCGACGAGCAGGTGCAGCGGCCGCGGCGCCCGTCCTGGGCGGAGGCGACGCCGATGGACGATCTGCCGAGCCTGACCGATTCGCTGCTCGGCTCCCGCGAGGAGTGGGCGCGTTGGGAGCAGTCCGAGCCCGACGGTGACGAGCCGGACCCGAGGGACGGCAAGGACGGCAAGGGCCGCAAGCGCCGCAAGTAAACCCGCTGCGGCTCCCTGGCCGCGGCGCCCGGGCCGTGACCGGTCGTCGCCGGTCATGGCCGGTCATGGCTGCGCCGGTATCGGGCGCCGGGGAGTGTCCGTACTGGGCCGTATGCTCGGGGGCGAGCCTCGCACCCGGGTCGGGTGTCCGGGTCCGGGCCGGTGAGCTCGGTCGAGTTGTGTGGAAGCGTGGGAGCAGCAGTGGCCGTCTGGGACGACCTGGTGGGCCAGGAGCGGGTGGTCGAGCAGCTGACCGCCGCCGCTCGGGCGGCCCGCGCGACCGCGCTGGCCGGGCGCGGCGGCACGCCGACGGGCGGTGGCAACGCCTCGATGATGACGCACGCCTGGCTCTTCACCGGTCCGCCGGGAGCCGGGCAGGCGACCGCCGCCCGGGCGTTCGCGGCGGCGCTGCAGTGCACCAGCCCGGACCTGGAGCTCGGCGGTACGCCCGGCTGCGGGTTCTGCGACGGCTGCCACACGGTGATGGCGGAGAGCCACGCGGACGTGAAGTTCGTCCGCAGCGACGGCCTGTCGATCGGCGTCGGCGACATGCGCGAACTGGTGCTCCGGGCGTCCAGCTATCCGACCGGCGGTCGTTGGTCGGTGATCCTGATCGACGCCGCCCACCGGCTGACCGAGTCGGCCGCGAACGCGCTGCTCAAGGGCATCGAGGAGCCGTCGCCCCGGACGGTCTGGCTGCTCTGCGCGCCGTCCGTACAGGACACGCTGCCGACCATCCGCTCGCGCTGCCGGCACCTGAACCTGCGCACGCCCGCCGCCGAGGCGGTGGCCGACATGCTGGTGCAGCGGGACGGAGTGGACCCGACCGTGGCCCGGCTGGCCGCCCAGGCGGGCCAGGGCGACATCGAGCGGTCCCGCCGGCTCGCGCTGGACGAGCAGGCCCGCACCCGCCGCCTCGACGTGCTGCGGATCCCGCTCCAGGTGGCCGACATCGGCGGCTGCCTGGCGGCCGCGCAGCGGCTGGTGGACACGGCGAAGGCGGACGCCGAGGCACTGGCCGAGACCCGGGACGCCAAGGAGACCGGCGACCTCAAGGCCGCCTACGGCGCGGCCGAGGGGCTGGGCGGCAAGGCGCCGCGCGGGATGGCCGGCGCGGTGAAGGAGCTGGAGAAGCGCCAGAAGAGCCGGGCCACCCGGACCCGCCGGGAGACGCTGAACACCGCGCTGCTCGACCTGCTCGGCTTCTACCGCGACGTGCTCGCGCTCCAGCTGGGCGCGACCGGCGTGCTCTCGAACGAGGACCAGCGCACCGCGCTGGACAAGATCGCCGCGGGCGGCCGGCCGGAGAACTCGCTGCGGCGGATCGAGGCGATCCTGGCCTGCCGGAACGCGCTGGAGCGCAACGTGGACCCGCTGCTCGCGGTCGAGGCGATGACGGTGGCGCTGCGCGCTGGCTGAGCCGTCGCGCCTCGCGGGGCGGGACAGGGAGCGGGAGCGGGCGGCGCGCGGGGCTGTCCGAGGGACCGTTGGTTCGCTCGTCCGAGTGAACCCGGCTGTTACTCCGGGACGCTCACCCGGATCGGCGGCCTGCTCTTGCACGCTTGGGGCGAGTACGCCGTGGCCCGGCAGCCCGGTGCTGATCGTTCCTAGGTGGTGCTCTGTGCTCCGTCCGCCGTTGCCCGTGCCCGTGGTCCTGCTGCTCGCGGCGGTCCCGATCCTGCTGCTCGCCTGCTGGCTGGCCCGTGGCGCGCTGCACCGCTGGCGCGGCGAGCAGGCCGCGCTGGCCTACGAGCTGGCGGCGGACCTGCGTCCCGCGCTGCTGCGCACGGTCGGCGCCGGTGTCTGCCTGGGCACCGCGACGGCGCTGGCGCTGCTCGCGGTGCTGACCGGGCACGGCGCGCTGCGGTCGGTGGCGGCCGAGGCGCCGCTGCGGGTCCTGCCGGTGGCCGAGCACCCGGTGCCCGGGGCGCCGGCCGTCGAGTCCTCGTCGTCAGCGTCGGCGCAGGCGTCGCTGCCGCCGAAGCCGGTGCCGGTGCCGGCGTTGGTGCCCGGGGCCACCCCGGCGGCCGCGCAGCCGGTGCGCTTCGAGTCGCTCTCGCACCCGGCCGAGGGTGAGCTGCTGCAGGCCGCGGTGCCCGGCGCGGACGGGCGGCCGCGCGCCGTGCGGGTCTGGCTGCCGCCGCAGTACGGCGACGACCCGGCGGCCCGCTTCCCGGTCCTGGTGCTGCACGCGGCCGGCCCCGGGCGGACGGCGGACGCCGAGCTGCCCGACGTCTTCGACGGCCTGGCCTCGGCGATCAAGCTCGGCCGGTCCCGCCCGTTCGTGGTGGTCGCACCGGCCGCGCCGACCGGCACCGAGCACCCGTGCGACCTGGTCGCGGCCGCCCCGCAGGCGCTGGCCGACGACACGGCGATCCGCACCGCGGTGGCCGGCGCGTTCCGTACGCTGCCGCCCGGTCCGCAGGGCTGGGCGGTGCTGGGCGTCGAGGGCGGGGCGCCGTGCGCGGTGGCGGCCGGTCTGACCCGCCCCGAGCTGTACGGCGCGGCGGCCGCGGTCTCCGGCCGGTACGACGCCACCGCGCTGGCGCAGGCGGCGGCCGACGCGCCGTCCGGCCCGGCCCCGCAGCTGCTGCTCGCCGCCGCCAAGGGCGACGCGGACGGGCTGGCGGCGGCCCGCCGGCTGCAGGCCGCGCTGCACGACGGCAAGGGGCAGGCGGCGCGGGCGGTGGTGAAGCTCTCCGACGTCGTGCAGGACTTCGCGCCGGACCGCGAGCGGCTGCGGCTGGTTCGCCTCGCCGCGCAGTACCTGATCGACACGCTCGGCCACCCGGCCGGCTGAGGCCGGCCAGGCCCGGGGCGCCCAGCTCGGCGCCCCGGGCCCCGTTACGCTCTGCACCGCCGGCCCCGGGCCGGCTCCCGAGGGGAGAACTCCGCATGCGCCGCTCTCAGCCCGTCCGCGCCATCCGCCGCACCATGCTGTTCCGGTCGGCGCTGTTCCGGTCGGCCGGCGCGCTGGCCGCCACCGGGCTGCTGCTCGCGGGGTGCAGCTCCGGGCACGCGCCGGCCCCGCCCGAGCACGCGTCGTCCTCCGCGGACGGCACCAGGGCCGGCAGCGCGCCGAGCGGCGGGCCGACGGCCGCGGCCGTCACCCCGCTGCAGCCGCTGCCCGAGGCGGTGCCGGCCGAGCTGGCCGGCTACTACGCGCAGCAGCTCGCCTGGCAGCCGTGCGACCGGAGCTTCGAGTGCGCCACGTTCAAGGTGCCGCTGGACTACGACCACCCGGCGGCCGGCGACCTGGCGCTGAGCGCGGTGCGCAGCAAGGCGGATGCCGGTGGTGGTGCGAAGCACCTCGGCTCGCTGCTGCTCAATCCGGGCGGCCCCGGCGGCTCGGCGGTGACGTACGTGGAGGCGGTCGCGAACGGCTACAACCCGGCCGTCCGGGCCGCCTACGACCTGGTCGGCTTCGATCCGCGCGGGGTCGGCCGGAGCAGCCCGCTGACCTGCCTGACGCCCGACCGGATGGACGCCTACGCGGCGGTCGACACCGAGCCGGCCGACCAGGCCGGCATCGACCGGCTGGTCGCGGCCGACCAGGAGTTCGCGGCCGGCTGCAAGCAGCAGGCCGGCGCGCTGCTCGGGCACCTCAGCACCGTCGAGGCGGCCCGCGACATGGACGTGCTGCGCGCGCTGCTCGGTGACCCGAAGCTCGGCTACGTCGGCAAGTCCTACGGCACGCTGATCGGCGCCACCTACGCCGGCCTCTTCCCGTCGCGGGTCGGCCGGATGGTGCTGGACGGCGCGATGGACCCCTCGCTGGACGCGCTGACCGGCAACCGCACGCAGGCCGGCGGCTTCGAGACGGCCTGGGGCTCGTTCGTGCGGGACTGCGTGGCCCGCGGCGACTGCCCGATCGGCGACAGCGAGCAGCAGGTCGGGCAGAAGCTCGACGCGCTGCTCGCCGGCCTGGACGCCGAGCCGCTGCCCGGTGACGGCACCAGGAAGCTGACCGAGGCGCAGGCGACCACCGGCGTGATCCAGGCGATGTACGCCGACGTCCTGTGGCCCTCGCTGCGCGACGCGCTCGCAGCGGCCGAGGAGGGGGACGGCGGGCCGCTGCTGAAGCTCTCCGACTCGTACTACGAGCGCGGCAGCGACGGCTCGTACCCCAACCTGATGTACGCCAACATGGCGGTCAACTGTCTCGACCTGCCGGCGGCGTTCGGTTCGCCGGCCGAGGTCGCCCGGGCGCTGCCGGACTTCCGGCAGGCCTCGCCGCACTTCGGGCGGGACATGGCCTGGATGGCGCTGGCCTGCGCGTACTGGCCGATCAAGCCGACCGGCGCCGCGCACACCGTGCGGGCGGACGGCGCCGAGCCGATCGTGGTGGTCGGCACCACGCGGGATCCGGCCACGCCGTACGCCTGGGCGCAGTCGCTGGCCGGCCAACTGGCCTCGGGCCGGCTGCTGACCTACGAGGGCGACGGTCACACCGCGTACGGCCGGCACAACGACTGCGTGGACTCCGCGGTCAACCGGTACCTGCTGGACGGGACGGCGCCGGAGCAGGGGCTGCGCTGCGCCAAGTGAGCTCGCCCAGGGACAGGTTGATCAGCCAGTCGTCCAGCAGCCGGATCTGACGATCCGCCGGGAACTCCTCGGGGGCGATCAGCGCCTGCACGATCAGGCCGAGCGAGAAGGCCTGGGCGGCGGCGGCAAGGTCCGCGGCGGGGGATTCGGCGGGGAGTTCGCCGCGTCGCTGGGCGGCGGCGATGTGTTCGGCGATCCGTACCCGGGAGCGGCGGTAGCGCTCGGCGTGGTCGGTGGCGAGCTCGGGATCGGCCAGCGCGACGTCCCAGGAGCCGACCCAGATCCGGTTCGCGGCGGCGTCCGCCGGGGTGAGCGGCAGCACGTCGAGCAGCGCGGTGCGCAGTGCGGCCAGGCCCTCGGCGGGGGCGGTGCGGCGCGGGCGCTGCTCGGACCGCTCGGAGAGGATCTCCAGCGCGGTGGCGAGCAGGGCCCGCTTGTTCGGGAAGTAGTGCGTGAGCAGTCCGGTGCTCGCGCCCATCTCGGCCGCCACCGCGCGCAGGGTGAGTCCGCCGAAGCCGCGCTCGGCGAGCACTCGCCAGACGGCCTCCGAAACATCGCGGCGGCGGGCGTCATGGTCTCCACGGGCTGGCGTCATGGCGCTATGGTACCTACCAAACGTTTGTTACGTACTGCTCGGGTCGCCTCCTGAGCGGTATCCGTATCCGTATCCGTGCCCGCATCCACATCCGCATCCGCGAGGAGCCGCCCGATGTTCGCGATACCGCTCTCCGACACCCTGCCCGCCGAGCTTCGCCCGCTGGAGCCCTGGCACGCCGAGGAGTTCCTGGCACACATGGATCGGGCCCGGGCCAACCTGGACCAGTTCATCGGCTTCGCCGCGCTCACCACCGACCTCGCCTCGGCGCAGAGCACCCTGCAGGGCCTCGCGGACAAGGCCGCCGCCGACACCGCCCGGACCTACGGCATCTGGCTGGACGGCACGCTGGTCGGCGGCGTGATGTTCCCGCACTTCAACGCGAAGCAGGGCGTCGCCGAGATCGGCGTCTGGGCCGAGCCGGCCGGCGAGGGCCTCGGCCTGATCTCGGCCGGGGTCCGGCACCTGATCGAGTACGCGCTGGTCGAGCGCGGCATGCAGCGCGTCGAGTGGCTCAGCAGCACCCTCAACGCGCGCAGCCGGGCGGTGGCCGAGCGCGCCGGCATGCGGCTGGACGGCGTGCTGCGCTCGTACTACCTGAACAACGGGGTCCGGCACGACAAGGAGGTCTGGTCGCTGCTTCCCGAGGAGTGGCTGGCCTCCCCGCAGCGCGCCGAGCTCAAGGCCGGGCACAAGGGCTGACCCGGTCGTCGGCAGCCGGCCCACGGCCCCCGGGCCCACCGGTCGGCTGCCGACTCCTATTCGGTTTATTCGCTCCGCCCGTTACGATGATCGGCCCTCTCCTGCCGACCAGCTGACGGAGTCCGCCATGCTCGGAGTCACCGACCTCGCCACCTATGCGCTGGGCGCCCTGGTGATCGTCCTGCTACCCGGCCCGAACTCGCTCTACGTCCTCTCGGTCGCCGCCCGCAAGGGCGTCCGCACCGGCTACCGCGCCGCAGCCGGCGTCTTCCTCGGCGACTTCACCCTGATCACCCTCACCTCGCTCGGC
The DNA here is from genome assembly GCF_057158765.1 of Kitasatospora sp. NEAU-69. NCBI lineage: Bacteria > Bacillati > Actinomycetota > Actinomycetes > Kitasatosporales > Streptomycetaceae > Kitasatospora > Kitasatospora sp. NEAU-69. The sequence goes on along the minus strand of NZ_JBWXUE010000014.1, from coordinate 120,649 downwards.
GCCGCCTCGCTGCTGCGCACCAACCCGGCCGTCTTCACCGTCGTGAAGTTCGGCGGCGCCGGCTACCTGCTCTGGCTCGGCCTCAACATGCTCCGCTCGGCCCGTGCCCTGTGGCGCGAGCACCACGCCCCCGCCGCCACCGAGGACCCGGCTGCCGAACCCACCGCCGACGCCGAGCGCCCGTTCCGCCGCGCCCTGGTGGTCAGCCTGCTGAACCCCAAGGCGATCCTCTTTCTGCTCTCCTTCTTCACCCAGTTCGTGGACCCGCACTACGGCGCCCCGGTGCTCTCCTTCGCCCTGCTCGGCGGCATCCTGCAGTCCCTGAGCTTCCTCTACCTCACCGCGCTGATCTTCGCCGGCACCTCCCTGGCCGCCGCCTTCCGCCGCCGCAAGCGCCTCTCGGCCGGCCTCACCAGCGGCGTCGCCCTCCTCTTCGCCGGCTTCGCCGCCAAGCTCGCCACCTCCTCCAGCTGACCCCTCCAGCCCCACCCGCCCCACCTTGGTACGGAGCACCGGGTAAACCTGTGTAGACTTGCCCGCGTTGCCGACACCAACCGCGTCTCGCGGATGATGCCCGGCAGTGGTGCCGCCTTAGCTCAGTTGGCCAGAGCAACGCACTCGTAATGCGTAGGTCTCGGGTTCGAATCCCGAAGGCGGCTCCATGGAAAACCCCAGGTCAGATCTCTGACCTGGGGTTTTCGCGTTTCGATGACCATGGGAGTCGGGCACTTGGGCTCGATGTACTGCCATGCGTGGGTCGGCGAGCGGAACTCTCGGGTGTGCCGCCGCCCCCTGCCCGGCGACGTGATCGTCGGCCGGTGCGTGGGGGCCCGACGAAATCTTCGCGGTGCGGGGCAACCTTTTCGGGGGCGGTGACAACTGGGTGGTGTCCGGACAGGCGGTCTGGTCAGAGGCAAAGGCTGAAAGCGAGCATCGACATGTTCCCTCGCCCATCCACGTCGCCGGAGGCGTCGCCTGGCGGCCGCGCCCGCCGTGGTCGTGCGTCGTCCCGCTCGGCTGACTCGGGGCAGCGGCAGACGCATCGTCGCCGTCGGTTGTACCAGCGTCGGAGTCTCTGGGCGACCGTCGGCCTGGCGGTCGTGGGCGGTTCCGTGGTCGTGGTCAACACGGCCTCGGCGGGAACCGTGAACACGAGCGCCTGGTACGTGCTGGTCAACCGCAGCACCGGCGAGGTGCTGGACGACCTCGGCTCCGCGACGTACGACGGTGCTTCGGTGGTGCAGTGGAGCAGTAACGGCGGGACCAATCAGCAGTGGAAGTTCATCGACTCGGGTGACGGGAACTACCGGCTGCAGAACCGGAACTCCGGCAAGGTGCTGGACGACTACAACTGGTCGAAGAGCGAAGGCTCCGAGATGGTGCAGTGGAGCGATCTGAACGGCGCCAACCAGCAGTTCCACGTGACGAATTCGTCGGGCGGCTACGTGCGCCTGATCAACCGCTTCAGTGGAAAGGCCGTTGAGGTCCCGGGCGGCGCCAAGGCCGACGGGAGCCACATCGCCCAGTTCCACGACTGGGACGGCCCCCAGCAGCAGTGGCAGCTCGTCCCGGCCGACAGCGTCAGCGGCACCGGGAGCGGGGGGAGCTCCGGCAGCAGCGCCGCGCCCACCACGCCTGCTGCGCCCAGCACGCCGGCCGCGCCGGGCGGCGGCTCGGCGAAGAGTTTCATGGGCAGTAACACGGTGCTCCTCGGCGGCTCGATGACCGACGCCTCGGCGAACGCCGCGCCGTTCGACGTGCGGTACGCCTACGTGCACAGCCAGCCCGCGCCCTCGTCGGACTACTACTCGGCATCGCTCTGCAAGGCCGCCTGGTCGAGCTGGTGGGGCTGCTGGAGCGGCGAGACCACGGCGCCCGGCTTCTACGTGACCTGGAACGACGACCACGTGACCAAGGTGACGTACCAGGGCAAGCCGCGCCCGCAGAAGAACTTCTGGACCTGGTACTCGCTGCGCGACCTCGGAGACATGGCGGGCCAGGGCGACGGTCCGGGCGAGGTCATCGCCATCAACAGGGCCGACCTGCTCACCCGCTACATGAACGACTACCGCTTCTTCCTCCAGAAGATCGGCAACTCGCAGGACATGATCGACATCGAGCCCGACTTCTGGGGCTACGTCCGGTCGCTCGGCAATCCGCACCAGATCGCCGCGCAGGTCGAGGCCGCGAATCCGACGGACTGCGGATCGCAGGAGAACAGCGCCGTCGGCCTGGCCCAGTGCCTGATAACGATGGCGCACAAGTACGCGCCGAACACGGGCGCCGGGTTCCACCTCACCTGCTGGGACTGGCAGAGCAACATGCAGGGATGCGTCAAGGACTACTCGGCCCTCGGGGCGAAGAACGCCGACTTCCTGGTCGCCGACGTGGTGGACCGCGACGCCGGCTGGTACGCGGTGCCGGCGAACGGCGGGCGTGACACCTTCTGGAACGACCAGAAGGCCGCTGCCGCGCTGGGGTGGTACAAGACGATGGCCGAGTCGGTGGGCAAGCCGGTGGTCCTCTGGCAGATCCCCCTGGGCAACATGGCGCAGAACAACACCTTCGGCCACTACAAGGACGACAAGGTCGACTGGTTCCTCTCGCACATGGATCAGGTGGCGAACGCGCACGTCGCCGCCCTCCTGTTCGGCCCGGGGCAGCAGGAACAGACCACGGTCGAGTCCGACGGCGGAAACCTGATCAACAAGACGATCGCGTACCGCAACTCGGGTGGCACGCCGCTCAAGTAGCCACACGCAGCTGGTCGGCCCACCCTTCGGCGGGGCCGTGTTCATCCCCCGGTCGGCACCGGCCGAGCACTTCTCGGCCGGTGCCGACCGGCTGCCGTCGGACACCGTGCAGGGCCTCGCGTTCCGCTGGGTGGACTCTGTTACTCACGATGCGGACAGGCTTTGACGGCGGGTGGTGGGGGCCGCTACTTTCCCCGACATGCAGCAGCGTGGCTTTGCCCTGACGACCCGCGGTCATATCGACCTCCTGCGGGTCTGTTCCGCTGCCTGTCGCTCTTGCTGAGAGTCCTCACCTCGCGAGAGTCCGGTCGCCTCTGACGGGATCCGCCCAGCCCCGCCCAACGGTGTCGGGGTGGCGCCGCTCTCGTCGGCCCCTTTCATCTGCGTCATCTGCGTGCCGCTGACGGCAGCCGCGCGCGAATCCAACATTCCTCTGGGCGCGTGCAGTTGACGTGCGCGGCGGCAGCCCTGCGGGCTGTCGTGCGTCGTCGTGCTTCGGCGTGCGCCAACGGCTTCGGGCTCGGCTTCGGGTCTGACGAAGGGTCATCATGCGAAAGAACAGCTGGGCTGTGCGTACGTCGGCGGTGGCGGCGACCGTGGCGGTGGTGGGCGGGCTGCCGGCGACCGCCGCCTCGGCGACGGGTGGTCTGCCGTTGCCGCCGGTGACGGTGCTGACCGACCGGGCGGGGGCCGGTGGCGGGGACATCTTCATCGCGCCGTCCTCGCAGACGAGTCAGTACGCCAGTGGCGTCGAGATCCTCAGCCAGGACGGGCGGAAGACCGTCTGGTCGCACGCGGTGCCCGCCGGGCAGACGGCGGCGGACTTCAAGAAGCAGACGTACCACGGCAAGCCGGTGCTGACCTGGTGGCAGGGCAGTGGGCTCGGCGGGCTGGCCGATGGCGTGGACTACATCTACAACGACCGGTACCAGAAGATCGCCGAGGTCAGGGCCGGGAACGGTGACGCGACCGACGGCCACGAGTTCCTGATCACGCCGCAGAACACCGCGCTGGTGCTGTCCTACGCCGAGAAGACCGCCGATCTGACCTCCATCGGCGGCCCCGCCGACCAGAAGGTGATCGACGGGATCGTGCAGGAGATCGACATCCGCACCGGCAAGGTCCTGTTCCAGTGGGACAGCGCCGACCACGTGCCGTACGCGCAGAGCGAGCAGCCGCTGCCGGCCTCGGCGAGCACGCCGTGGGACTGGTTCCACATCAACGCCGTCAAGCCGGACGGCAACGGGAAGTTGCTCGTCGATGCCCGCAATACCTGGACCACGTACGAGGTTTCGCGGACGACGGGCCGGACAATCTGGCAACTCGGCGGCAAGGCCAGCTCGTTCGAGCCGGTCGCCGCGCCCGGTCAGGTGCTGAACAACGCCGGGCGGATCTTCGCCTGGCAGCACGACCCGCAGCCGCTCGGGGACGGCCGGTACACGTTCTTCGACAACGAGTCGGCGGGCGCCGCGAACACCGGGTCCGGAGCGGTCAGCGAGCTGCCGTACAGCCGGGTGGTGACGGTGCAGTTGGACGTCCGGACGCACCGGGCGACGCTGGTGGACTCGGTCGACCAGCCGGAGGCGCTCAGCGCCTCCTCGCAGGGAAACGCGCAGCCGTTGCGCGGCGGGGACCTGGTGGTCGGCTGGGGTTCGCTGCCCTACGTCTCGGAGTTCAGCCGGTCCGGCAAGCTGCTGTTCAACGCCGAGTTCCCGGCCGGGGTGAACACCTACCGGGCCTACCGGTTCGACTGGAAGTAGTCGAGCGGCAGGGAGCTGGAGGGGGGCGCCCCGTCCGGGCGTTTGGGCCTGTGGGACCCGCCTACACCAGATCCCCGAGGTGGGTGG
>NZ_JBWXUE010000014.1:0-116039 GCF_057158765.1 Kitasatospora sp. NEAU-69 | reverse complement strand
AGCACTCCCCTTCCGGCTGTCGGGGACAGTGAGAGACGCTGCCCCGCACGCCCGGGGGTGGGTGGTGAGAGTGGTCAGGCGGTCGGGATGGTCAGCGTGCTGCCGAGGTAGCCGGTGCCGTCGGCGGTGCCCTGGCTGATGACGGTGATCGACTTGGCGCCCTGGGCCATGACGGTCGGGATGAAGACCATCAGGTCGTAGCCGGCCGTCTGGCCGTTCGCCAGCGGGGCGGCCAGATCGGTGGCGGCGCTCCAGACGGTGCCGTCGGCAGCGGTGTACTTGGCCAGGTCGGTGCCGGTGTTGGGGTCCAGGAACCGTATGTAGTTCGGGTCGATGCCGTTGGCGGTGACGCCGAGCTGGGGCGCGACCTGGGTGTAGTCGCCGCCGGTGTTGTTGGTCTCGGTGATGTGGATCGTCCAGCCGATCCAGCCGGTGGCTGCGCCCTCGCGGGTGATCGCGGTGCTGAGGCTGGGCGTGCCGTAGTGCGCGCCCAGGCCGGCGGCCGGGGCGAGGGCGACCGTTCGCACCGCGCCGGAGGTCTCGGCCGAGGCCGGCAGCGCGGTGGCGGTGGCGACCGCGGTGGCGGCGAGGGCGAGGGCGGCGACCGCCGTGGTCTTCTTGATGAGCTGGGTCTTCACTGGTGGTTCCCCCGGTTCGGCGAAGTCGATCATCGAAGCGGGGTCAGACTAGCAGCCAACCTCTGTGTGCGAAACAGATATTGAGGGCACGTCAGCGACGGTCGGCGATGAGCGGTTGCCACCAGGAGCGGTTCGCGCGGTACCAGGCCACGGTCTCGGCGAGGCCGGCGTCGAAGTCGACCTGCGGGCGGTATCCGAGCGCGCGCAACTTGCCGTCGTCGAGCGCGTAGCGGCGGTCGTGGCCCTTGCGGTCGGCCACGGAGCGCACCGAGTCCCAGTCGGCGCCGCAGGCGGCCAGCAGCCGGGCGGTGATCTCGCGATTGGTCAACTCGGTTCCGCCGCCGACGTGGTAGACCTCGCCGGCGGCTCCACGCTCCAGCACCAGCTGGACGCCGCGGCAGTGGTCGTCCACGTGCACCCAGTCGCGGACGTTGAGGCCGTCGCCGTACAGCGGGACCCGGCCGCCGCGCAGCAGCGTGGTCACGAAGAGCGGGACGAGCTTCTCGGGGTACTGGTACGGGCCGTAGTTGTTGCCGCAGCGGGTGACGCTGACGTGCAGCCCGTGGGTGCGGGCGAAGGCGAGCGCGAGCAGGTCGGCGCCCGCCTTGGCCGCGGCGTAAGGGGAGTTGGGCGAGACCGGCGCCTGCTCGGTCCAGGCACCGGTCTCGATGGAGCCGTAGACCTCGTCGGTGGAGACCTGCACGAAGCGCGGGACGCCGGCGTCGAGAGCGGCCTGCAGCAGGGTCTGGGTGCCCAGCACGTTGGTCGTGACGAACTCGGCGGCGCTGTCGATCGAGCGGTCCACGTGGCTCTCGGCCGCGAAGTTCACGATCGCGTCGACACCGGTGAGCAGCGTGCGCAGCAGCGGGCCGTCGCAGACGTCCCCGTGGACGAAGCGCAGCCGCGGGTCGTCCGCGACGGGGGCGAGGTTGGCGAGGTTGCCGGCGTACGTCAGCTTGTCGAGCACGGTGACGGCGGCCGGCTCGCCGCCGTGGGCGCCGCCGAGCAGGCCGCGGACGTAGGCGCTGCCGATGAAGCCGGCGCCGCCGGTCACCAGGACGTGCATGAGGGCCTCTGTGCTGGGCATCGGGTGAATCTGTCGGGTGAATCTGATCGGGAAAGCGTATCGGTGGTCGGGGTGGGGACAGGAGTAGGGACAGGCGGGGACGGGGTGCCCCGCGGGCACCCCGTCCGTCGTCGGCCGGCCGGCTCAGCCGGTCAGGTTCGCCAGGCAGGTCGCGTCGGCGACGTTCGCCGGGTCGAGCGCGTGCCGGATCTCGTGCAGGACCACCGGGTCGGTGGCCATCAGCACGTGGTCCGGGATGTTGGTCGGGCAGAGGTCCTGGACCAGCACGTTGTGCACGTTCGGTCCGGAGAGGAACTGCGACTGGTAGGGCGTGACCACCTCGTCGTACCGGGTGGCGATCACCGTGTACGAGACGCCCGGCAGGGTGTCCCCGCCCGCGTTCAGCTGGTTCAGCGTGGCGGAGCCGGTGATCTGGTCGGTGCAGGCCGGGCAGGCCGAGCCGAGGATGGCCAGCGCGCCCGGGTAGGACTGCGCGAGCGTGGCCAGCCCGTCCAGCGTGGTGCCGTGGTTGCTCGGCGCGAGCGCGACCAGGCTGTGCACCTTGGCCGCGCCGCCGTCGAACTTCATGTAGTAGCGCGGCATCATGCCGCCCTGGCTGTGGCCGACGATGTCGACCTGGCCGGCGCCGGTGGCCGCGAGCACGCCGTCCACGAAGGTGGCGAGCTGCTGCGCGGAGTCGGCGACCGGGGCGATCGCCCGCAGCACGGGGATGCCGGGCTGCTCGCCGTAGGTCAGGGCGAAGACGCAGTAGCCGTCGGCGGCCAGCGCCGGGGCGACGGTGAGCCAGTTGACCGAGCCGTTGGCGAAGGTGCCGTGGACCAGGACGACCGGGCGCGGGTGGGCCGCGCTCGGCTGACAGTTCCAGTCGTTGGCGCCCGGGACCAGCGGCGCGGCGAGCGCCTGGGCGGCTGCGATCGGGTCGCCGGACGAGTCGGCGCGGGTGGCATGGGCGTCACGGGCGGTGCTGGTGGTGCCGGTGGGGTTGGTGCCGCTGGCGTTGCTGGTGGCGGCGGTGGCGGGCGCGGCGCCCGCGATGGCCGCGCCGAGCAGCGCGCAGCCGGCGGCCAGGGCGACCAGCCGTCGGGGGCGGGGGCGGGGGCGGCGCCGGCTTCCGGGCAGGCGGGAGCCGGGCAGGGTGGTTCCAGGCATGGCTGTCCTCCGGGTGGGGGTGGGAGGTGCACGTTCGGCATCGTGGGGGATACCGAGGAACTGGCCGGTAAGTTACTGCTCGGTTGGAGGACTGGCCAGAGACCGCGCGTCAATTGGCACCGCTCGGAGACGGCGGTGCCGGAGGTTATGGCAGGTTGACCGCCGGGCGCTGCGCCCGGGCCGCCCACCGGCCGTCCTCCCTGGTGATCCGGACCGGATGCTCGAAGCACTCGCTGACCAGCTCGGTCGTGATGATGCCGGCCACCGGGCCGCTCGCCAGGCACTCGCCCTCGCGCAGCAGCAGTGCGTGCGTCGTGCTGGTCGGCAGCTCCTCCAGATGGTGCGTCACCAGCACGCTGGCCAGGGCGGGGTGGTGCCGGCGCAGGTCGTCCAGGCTGCTCAGCAGCTGCTCGCGGGCGGTGAGGTCCAGACCGGTGGCCGGCTCGTCCAGCAGCAGCAGCCGGGGCTGCGGCATCAGCGCGCGGGCGATCAGCGTGCGCCCGCGCTCGCCCTGCGAGAGCGTGGTCCAGGCCGCGTCGGCGCGCCGGGACATGCCGAGCATCTCGATCAACTCGTCTGCGTGCGTGCGCTGTTCGGTGGTCGGGTGGCGCTGCGGGTCCGGCTCGATGCTGTTCGTCAGCCCGGTGAGCACCACCTGGCGCACGCTCAGCGGCGAGTGCAGCGGGTGGCGGGGGTTCACATGGCCCAGGTGTGAGCGCAGTTCCCGGATGTCCACCCGGCCGAGTCGGCGGCCGAGCACCCGGACCTCGCCGCGGGTGGGGTGCGAGACCGCGCCGAGCAGGGCGAGCAGGGTGCTCTTGCCCGCACCGTTGGCGCCGAGCACCGCCCAGTGCTCGCCCGGCTCGATCGTCAGTGAGACGGCGCGGAGCAGGTAGCGGCCGTCGCGGACCACATCGACCGCGCGGGCGTCCAGCAGCGGGCCCTCGGCGGCAGGGTCGGCGCGGTGATCGGCCGCAGCCCGGCGGGCAGCTTCGCCGGCAGTTTGGCTCGCGGCTCCGGCGGCAGCTCGGCTCGCAGCGTGGCTTGCAGCTCCGGTCGCAGCTCGGGCGTCCATGGGCGGGCCTCCTCGATAGCCTGCGCGCCACGCTAGCAACCACCCGCCGGCGTCCGACGTCTGTTCCAGTACTCGGACTCCCGCCGCGTCCACCGGCGCCGCTACCCTCGGCGGTGCCCCGGCTGGGGGCCGGCCGCGGTGATGCCGGATCATGACGCGGGTGTCGGAGTCGAGCGGGAGCCCCGGCCGACGAAGTGTGAGGAGCAGGACCAGGTGATCGGACGAGCGCTGAACGGCCGCTACGAACTGGTCGGCACCCTCGGGGTCGGCGGCATGGCCACCGTCTACCACGGCGTGGACCGGGTGCTCGGCCGTCCGGTCGCCGTCAAGGTGCTCAACGGCGGCCTGGCCGAGGACCCGCGGTTCGCGGAGCGGTTCGGCCGGGAGGCGCAGCATGCGGCGATGCTGGTGCACCCGCGGATCGCGATGGTCTTCGACTCGGGCCTGGACCAGGGCTCGCCGTACATCGTGATGGAGCTGATCCGCGGCCGCTCGCTCGGTTCGGTGCTGGCCGAGGCCGGACCGCTGCCGGTGGAGCGCGCGGTCGGCATCGCCGCCGCGGTCTGCGAGGCGCTGGAGGTCGCGCACGCGGCCGGTCTGGTGCACCGGGACATCAAGCCGGGCAACGTGATGATCACCGATGACGGCGGCGTCAAGGTCGTCGACTTCGGCATCGCGCGGGCCTCCGCCTCGGGCCAGCAGCTGACCCAGACCGCCACGGTGCTCGGCACCGCCGCGTACCTGTCGCCGGAGCAGGCCACCGCGGCCGAGGTGGACGGGCGCGCCGACCTCTACGCGCTGGGCTGCGTGCTGTACGAGATGCTCACCGGCGAGCCGCCCTTCACCGCGGAGACGCCAGTCGCGATCGCGTTCAAGCAGGTCGCCGAGGAGGCGCCGCCGGTCGGCCTGCGCCGGCCCGAGGTGCCGCCGGCGCTGGACCACGTGGTCGCCCGGCTGCTCGCCAAGCGGCCCGCCGACCGTCCGGCCGGCGCGGCCGCCGCGCGGGCCGAGCTGCTCGCGGCGGTGCCGGTGGCGGGCGCGGTGGACCGGACCTCCGAGCTGCTGGCGATGCCGGCGATGCCGGCGATGCCGGCGACCGGCGCGTACGACGTCGAGGACGCCTTCGGCGGCGCTGCCGGCGGAGCCGCCCGCGGTGCCTATGCCGACGCCGACCGGACGTCGGTGCTGCCGCCGACCGTGGTGCCCGGCTACCCGGGCGCGCCGTCCGGGCCGCTGCCGTACGCGGGCCCGGCCACCTCGGTGATGGCACCGGTCGCCGAGCACGCGGAGCCGGGACCCGCCCGCCGCAGGCCGCGGCGCACCGGGCTGCTGATGCTGGGCGTGGCCGGCCTGGCCGGCGTCGGGCTGCTGGGCGCGCTCGCCTTCGCCGGCTCGCCGAGCGGCACCGGGCAGAGCGCGGCGCAGAACACCGATCACGCCGCGTCGCACTCCGCCCAGCCGCCCGCGGACTCGATACCCGCGCCGGTCACCACGGCCGCCGCGCCCACCAGCGTGCCCGCCGTCGCGCCGCCGACCAGCGGACGCCCCGGCGGGGGCACGCCGACCGCGCAGATCGCCTCGCTGCGCGCCGAGATGGCCGGCTCGCCGCTGCCGAAGGATCGGCAGGGGCCGCTCGTCAAGACACTCGACGCGGCTTCGGCGGCGATCGACGGCGGGCAGCCGTCGGACGCCGTGACCGCGCTGAAGGCGGAGCAGCGGCAGGTCCGCGACCTGTCCAGGAAGCACCAGGTGGACGGCGCCACGGCCGCCTCCTGGCAGCGCCAGCTCGGGACGATCATCGGATCGCTGAACGCCGCCGTCGCCAGCAGCAATGCCGGCGACAACGGCGACGACGGAAACTGAGCCGGCGTCCTCGGCCTTCGGTCTACCGGCCTCTACCGGCCGCTACTGCCTGGTGCCGCAGCTGGGGCAGAACGCCGCGCCGGGCGGCACGGCCGCCTGGCAGGACCGGCAGGCGTCCGGATCCCCGAGCTTGTGACCGCAGTTCGGGCAGAACGACGCGCCGTGCGTCTCGGTCGCGCACTGCGGGCAGACCAGCTGGCGCGGCGTGCTCACGTCGTAGGCCGAGCCTGCCTGCTGGCCGGCCGCGTACGCCCGCTCGCTCACCTGATCGTTCAGGCCGCGCCGGCGAGCCGCCTCCGCCTCGGCCGCGGTGTCGGGGGCGCAGTCCAGGCAGAGGCCCTGCGCGCCGTTCCAGCACTTGTCGCAGACGTGGTGCGTGCACCGCGGGCAGCGGTGGAAATGGCTCTGGGCGTTGGCTATCGCGCGCTGGAACGCGGCGTCCCTGGCCCCGCCCCAGCTCGCGCCGGCCAGGCCGTCGGCCGCGTTGGTGATCGTGCCGCCGTTGCCGCCGAGCAGGCTCCAGGCCGCGCTGACGCCCTTGCCCACCCAGCCGGCCGCCCGGCCGGTGGTGAACGCCTCGAACGGCGAGCGCCAGGCGTCGTAGCAGCGCTGGCAGTTGAACTCGAACTGGAAGCCGGCGCCGGTGCCGTACTGCTCCGAGAGGTCTCTGTGGTTGTTGCTGAAGTAGATCTCGCTGCTCACTGCTCTGCCCCCCGGGCATGTGGCCGTGTGATCACGGCTGGTGCGCCCAACAGTAGGTCTGCTCGGCCGTAGCAGACGACGCCGGCCGCCGGCTGACGGTTCTCGCCGCTACGGCCGATGGATTCCGGCCTGGTGACAGGCTCCGTCTCAACCCTCGGGTGGAGGCGGCTTCTCCACCCGGTTCCACCTGGCTCCACCCGGCGCCCCGAGACCTCCACCCGGGAGTCAACCCGGGAGCCGAGGCGCTGACCAGGGGGTCGACGGAACCCTTGGGGACATGAACAACACCACGACCTACGTCGTCAACAGCCTGATCCTGATCACGATCCTGCGCCAGGTCCGCGGCACCGAGCTCAACCTGGTGAACCTGCTGATCCCGGTGCTCGCGGTCGGCGGCAGTGCCGCGCTCTTCCTGCACACGATCCCGACGGCGGGCAACGACCTCAAGCTGATCCTGGCGCTGTCCGGCGCGGGTCTGCTGCTCGGCCTGCTCGGCGGGCTGGCGGTGCGGATCGAGCGGGGCAAGGGCAAGGCACTGATCGCCCGAGCGGGTCTGCCCGCGGTGCTCGTCATGGTGCTCGGCAGCGGTGCGCGGCTGGCCTTCGCCTACGGAGCCGGCCATGGCCTCGGCCCGACCATCGCCCGGTTCAGCCGGGACAATCTGATCACCAGTCAGCAGGCATGGGTGGCAGCGCTGGTGCTGATGGCGCTCTGTGAGGTGGTCACCCGGGTCGGTGTCACCCGTGTGCGCGGCCTGCAGCACCAGCGCACGCTGCGGGGCTCCGGCACCGGCACCGGCAGCACGGTCGGCGGTCGGCTGGGCGCGGCATGATGCCGGTCCGCAGCGGCACCGCCGCTGGTCAGCGCGAGCGCTCGGTCCCTATGCTGCGGAGTATGCGGGCCAAACGGAGTACGGCAGTAGGCGACACCGGGCCGGAGCGGTCGCCGGCGCAGTCACCGGAGCTGTCGGCGGAGCGCCCGTCAGAGCAGGCACCGGGGGCGGCAGCGGGGACGGTAGCTGGGGCGGCAGTGCGGCGTGGGGCGGCGTCCTGGGCCGCGATCCCGACGAGCTCCGGCCGCGCGGCCGACAGCGCGGGTGCCGGCGGCACCGAGAGCGCACGAATTGCACAGGCCCGGTTCCGCACCGAGGAGCGCTACCAGCGCCAGGCGGAGAGGCTGCGCCCGATCACCTGGTTGGTGCTCTCGGTGGTCGTGGTCAGCGCCTGGACCGGCCGGACGCCACCGGGTCTCTCCGGCGTCCGACTCGGCGTCAGCCTCTCGCTGGCCTGCTACGTGCTGCCGCTGCTGCTGGTCGTGCTGCGCCGCTGGCCGGCCGAGACGCCGGCCTGGCGGACGGCGCTGGTGCTGCTGCTCTCGGGTAGCGGGCTGGCCGTCTGCGGGTTGAATCCCTACGGTCTGCTGGCCGACCTGGCGGTCTCCACCGCCGTGATGATCGGGTTCATCTGGCTGCCGCTGCGCGAGGCCCTGGTGATCGGGGTACCGACCACGGTGGTGCTCGCGGTGATCCTGGGGCTGACGGTCAGCGATCCGGTGTCGAGCATGACGGGCGCGGTGCTGCTCTGCGTGGTGCTCGCGGTGGCGGCCGAGCTGATGCGCCGCAGCCGGGAGAGCCAGGCCCACACCGAACTGCTGATGGCCGAGCTGGAGGACGCCAGGGAGGCCGAGACCCGAGCCGCGGCCGGCGCCGAGCGAGCCCGGATCGCCCGCGAGCTGCACGACGTGCTGGCCCAGTCGCTCTCCGCCCTGGCGATCCAGCTGGAGGGGGCCCGCCGACTCGCCGAGCGGGACGCGGTCTCCCCGCTGCTCCAGCAGGTCATCGAGCGCTCGGTGGGGCTGACCCGGGAGGGGCTGGACGAGGCCCGCAACGCCGTCGGCGCGCTGCGCGGCGACCGGCTGCCGGCGCTGGAGGACCTCACCGCGCTGGTCGAGCGCAGTAGGCGGGACTTCGAGCTGACCATCGCGCTGGCGATCCACGGCACCCCGCGGCCGTGCGAGCCGCAGGCCGGGTTCGCGCTCTACCGGGGTGTCCAGGAGGCGCTGACGAACATCGCGCGGTACGCGGGCGGTGCCCGGGCCGACGTGATCCTCGACTACCGTCCGGACCGGGTGGTGATCACGGTTGCCAACGATGCCTGTGCGGCGCACACCGCCACGGCTGCGGTGGCCTCCGGCGGTGGCGGCAACGGCCTGCGAGGAATGCGCGAGCGGATCGAACGAGTCGGCGGCGCCGCCAAGGCCGGGCCGGACGGGCCGGACGGCAGTGGTTGGCGGGTCGAGATGGAGGTACCGGCATGATCCGTGTGGTGATCGCGGACGACCAGCGGGTGACCAGGGACGGCCTGGCGCTGCTGATCGGCCTGAACGAGGGCATGGAGGTGGTCGCGCTGGCCGCCAACGGCGCGGAGGCGGTCGCCGCCGCGCTGGAGCACCGACCGGACGTGGTGCTGATGGACCTCTCGATGCCGGTGATGGACGGCATCGCCGCCACCGCCGCGATCACCCGTGACCTGCCTGCGAGCCCGGTTCTGGTGCTCAGCACCTATGCCGATGACGATTCGATCTTCCCTGCGTTGCGTGCGGGCGCCCGTGGCTACCTGACGAAGGACGCCGGCGCGGAGCGGATCGAGGAGGGCATCCGAGCCGTGCACGCCGGTCAGACCTGGATGGACCCGGTGGTCCAGCAGCGCCTGGTCGCCGTCCTTGCCACCGGCCCGGCCGCGCCCGGCGCACCGGCCACCGCAAGCGCAGCGAGTACGGGCGCGGCCGGCGCGGCACCGATCCCCACGCTGACTCCCGCATCGACCGGTGCTGCCCCTGCCGACGGCCTGACGGAGCGCGAGCGCCAGGTGCTGGTGCTCATCGCTGACGGACTCTCCAACACCGAGATCGCCGAGCGGCTGTACCTCGGCCAGGCGACGGTCAAGACGCACGTCAACCGGATCTTCGCGAAGACCGGCGCCCGTGACCGCGCTCAGGCGGTCCGCTACGCCTACCGCAGCGGCATCGCCGCGAACCCGGCCGCGGGGGCAGCGGGGGGACCAGGGGGTCCGGCTGCACCAGGTGACCCGTGGCCCGGGGCACGACGAAGCCCCTGATGCACCGTCGGGCTACGGTGGATCAGGGGCTTCGGAAAACGTGACCGATCAGGCGGCGCTGTTGGGCGTGTTCGTCCTGGTGGGCTCGTCGACCTTCGAGACGGAGACCGGCTCCACCGCGGGGCGGGTCTGCTCGGCCGCGGTCGAGTTGGCGGTGCCGTCGGCGGGACCGTCGTCCTCACGCATGGCCTTGGTCTCGGCCTTCAGGATGCGCATGGACTTGCCGAGGCCGCGCGCCATCTCCGGCAGCTTCTTGGAGCCGAACAGCAGGATGACAATAGCCAGCACCACCAGGAGGTGCCAGGGCTCCAGACCGTTGCGGAACATCCCTGACCACCGGTCCCTTCGGTTTACTCGCCGTTGCAGAGCCGGACAGGGCTGCCCGACACCCGCCAGTATGCCTGGCCGCGGCGGGGATCGTATACACCGGTCGGGAAACGGTGGTCAAAGAGCAGGTGACCGAGGCTGGTTCAGTCCGGCCCGAGTCTGTGTGGTCTGGACCACTAGAGTCGAAGGTCCGGATTTCCGCCGCCAGGCCCGCGCCGGCGGCTTTCGGCGGCTGAGCAGGAACGTTGCCGTCGGCCGGCCACGCGGCGGGCGAGGCGTGTCGCCCCGTGGCACGGCGTGTCGGGGCTGCCGCTGTCCGTAGCCGATTCCACCGGGTTTGCTGGCTGTGCCGGGCGTGCCGAGTGCGGCCGGGCGGGTCGGGCGGCCACGAATGCCGGCGTGCCTCAGGCGGTGGCGGCTACCGCCGCGGCCACGGCTGCCGCCAGACGATCGTTCTCGGGGGAGCCGCCGCCCGGGGGGTAGGCGAAGCGGCGTCGGGTGTAGGCGTAGGCCAGGCCGCTGCTCGGGTCGGCGAAGGCCTGCGAGCCGGTCGCGCCGGCGTGGCCGAACGCGCTCCGGCCGAGGAACGGGTAGCGCAGGCCGGCGGTCTCGAAGCCGAGCGCGAAGTGATCGGCATCGTTCGTGACCACGTCGATGCCCGGCCAGTCGACGCGGCTGAACTCGGCGACCGTCTCCGGCTTGAGCAGCGGCGCCCGGCCGTCCACCCCGCTGATCGCGGCCGCGTACATCCCCGCGATGCCGCGGGCGTTGCCCACCCCGCCGGTCGAGGCCTGGCCGCCGGCCCGGAACTCCCGGCGGTTCGGGAACTGATCCACGCTCATCGCCGACTTTGTGTTCCGGTTGAACGCGACGGCCAGCAGGCTGCCCGGCAGCACCACCGGCAGTCTGGCTGCGGCGAATTGCTCGGCGTCGGGCTGGGCCGGCAGGACCTCCAGGAAGCGCGGTTCGAGCTCCTCCGGCAGGCCCAGGTAGAAGTCCAGCCCGTGCGGCGCCCGGATCCGCTCCTCGAAGTGCTGTTGCAGCGTGCGCCCGGTGGCCCGGACCACCACCTCGCCGGTCAGTGCGCCGATCACCAGGGCGTGGTACCCGTACGCCGTGCCCGGCTCCCAGAACGGCCGCTGCGGCGCCAGCCGGGCGGCGATCAGCCGGTCGTCCGCCAGCTCCGCGACGGTGAAGCCGCCGTCCACCCCGATCGCCCCGGACCGGTGCGCGAGCAGCTCGCGCAGCGTCAGTGCGCCCTTGCCCTCGGCGGCGAACTCCGGCCAGTAGTCGGCCACCGCGCGGTCCAGTTCGAGCACGCCGTCCTGCACCAGCAGTGCGACGACCAGGTGGGCGGCTCCCTTGGTGATCGAGAAGACGCCGGTCAGCGAGTCGCCGCCGACGCCTTCCCCCGCCCACAGGTCAACCACCTGGCGCCCGTTCAGGTAGGCCGCGAGCTGCGCGCCGGGATCCTCCGGTAGCTCGGCGAGCACGGCGGCGAACTCCTCGCGGACCGCCTCGAAGCCGGCCGCGACCGTGCCCTCGACGTTGATTCCGTCAGCCACTGTTTCCCCCTGGAGTTCGTCGGAGATCGCCGGTCCTGCTGGGCGGCAACAGGCCGCGGGGCCATCGGCATTCCCGGGAGATCCGGGAGTACCGACAGCCCGTTGCCACAGTCCCTGAAGGGCCATCAGGCCAGGGCCGATTCACGCGAGTCGGCACCCCGGGAGTCGTCCTCTCGCGAGTCGGCGCCGGCGCCGTCCGCGCTGCTCGTGGCGCCGGCCTTCGGCAGGTGCCGCATCAACCGGTGTGCGAGCAGCGCCGAGCCGAGCAGGCAGACCACGCCGACCACGGCCGCCACGTGCATGCCGCTCGCGAACGCGTCCCGGGTGGTGCCGAGCAGCGCGTCCCGGGCGGGGCCGGACAGCCGATCGGCGACCGTCAGCGCACCGCCGAGCGAGTCGTGCGCGGTCCGGGCCGCGGAGCTCGGCAGGTCGGCCGGGAGCTTGCCCGCCAGCTGGGACTTGTAGACCGCGGCGCCAGCCGCGCCGAGGACCGCGATGCCCAGCGAGCTGCCCAGCTCGTTGGCGGTCTCCGAGGTCGCGGACGCGGCACCGGCCCGCTCGACCGGCGCGGCGGAGACCACCAGTTCGGCGGTGAGCGTCATGGTGCCGACCGTGCCGGCGGCGAGCAGTCCGGCCGCCGTCAGCACCAGCGCCAGCGGCGAGTGCGGGCCGACCTGCGTCATCAGCGCGAAGCCGGCCGCGCCGACCAGGAACCCGCCGGCCATCTGCGCCGCCGGCCGGACCCGGCCGGCCAGCGCCCCCGACGCGCCGACCGCGGCGCCGACCCCGAGGCTCGGCAGCAGCGCCCAGAGCGAGGCGGTGAGCGGACTCATGCCCCGGACCAGCTGCAGGTACTGCGAGGTGTAGAGGGTGAATCCCATCATGGCGAACATGGCCACGGTATTGACCGTGATCGCACCGCTGTACGTGCGGATCCGGAACAGGCTCAGGTCGATCAGCGGGTGCGCGGCCGTCCGCTGGCGCCGGACGAAGAGCGCCCCCATCACGAGCCCGGCCGCCAGCACCAGCGCCGGGACCAGCTGCAGGCCGTCGATGGCCAGCGTCTTCACGCCGTAGACCACCGGCAGCACCGAGGCCAGCGCGAAGCCGGAGCCGAGCAGGTCGAAGGAGCCCTGGCGCGGTGCCCGGTACTCGGGCAGCAGGAA
This sequence comes from Kitasatospora sp. NEAU-69, assembly GCF_057158765.1. Taxonomy (NCBI): domain Bacteria; kingdom Bacillati; phylum Actinomycetota; class Actinomycetes; order Kitasatosporales; family Streptomycetaceae; genus Kitasatospora; species Kitasatospora sp. NEAU-69. The sequence goes on along the minus strand of NZ_JBWXUE010000014.1, from coordinate 103,351 downwards.
CGGGCCGACGAGCAGCAGCAGCCCCATCACCGGAATCGAGAGCAGGAACGCCGAGCCCCACCAGAAGTGGTCCAGCATCAGTCCGCCGACCACCGGCCCGAGCGTGGCGCCGCCGGTGAGCGCGCCGGTCCAGGCGGCCATCGCCCCCTGGCGCTGCTTCGGGTCGCTGAACATGGTGCGGATCAGCGCCAGCGTGGACGGCATCAGGGTCGCCCCGGCGACGCCGAGCAGCGCCCGCGCCGCGATCAGCTGGTTCGCCCCGCCGGAGTAGGCGGCGAGTCCGGAGGCTGCGGCGAAGCCGGCCGCGCCGATCAGCAGCAGCTTGCGCCGGCCGATCCGGTCGCCGAGCGCCCCCATCGGGATCAGCAGCCCGGCGAGCAGGAACGAATAGATGTCCATGATCCACAGCTGCTGGGTGCCGCTGGGCCGCAGGCCGGTGCTGATGAACGGAACGGCGAAGAAGAGCACGCCCATGTCCATGGAGAGGACCAGTGTCGGAAGCAGCAGGACGGCGAGTCCTGCCCAGGTGCGGAGGCCGGCGCGGCCGGTGGTTGCGGTCATGGGGAAGACCGTACGCGCGTTTGAGACGCTTGTCTAGAACGGAAGTCTTAGTCAGATGTGCGAGACGTACGTACGGATCTGCCGTAGCATCGGGCTCATGGGAAACCGAGAAGCCCTGCTGGCCGGGGCCAAGAGCTGCCTGTACGAGAAGGGCTACGGCCGCACCACCGCACGGGACATCGCGGCCGCCTCCGGGGTGAGCCTCGCCGCCATCGGCTACCACTTCGGGTCGAAGGACGCGCTGATGAACACGGCGATGATCGACTCGATGGGTGACTGGGGCGAGAAGCTCGGCGCGGCGCTGGCCACCGCCGGGCTGGAGGACGCCACGCCCGAGGAGCGGTTCGTCCGGAGCTGGGACCGGGTGCTGGAGACCTTCGACGAGCACCGCGGGCTCTGGGCGGCGCAGTTCGAGATGATCGCGCAGATCGACCACCTGCCGGAGCTCAAGGCCGCGCTGGAGCCGGTCCAGCGGCAGGCCCGCCTCGGGCTCGCCGCGCTCTTCCAGGGCAGGACCGAGGTCGAGGAGAACGAGACCGAGCTGACCCGGGGCGCGTTCTACCAGGCGATGCTGGCCGGGCTGGCCACCCAGTGGCTGGTCGCGCCGCAGCTGGTGCCGAGCGGTCGCGACCTCTTCCGCGGGCTGCAGATCGTCGCGGAGAGCGTGCAGGCGCAGCCGGAGCCGGCGGAGCCGGAGTCAGCGGAGCCGACCGCGGCGGCCTGAGAGTGGGGCGGCCTGAGCCCGAGACGGCCTGAGCGTGCGGCGGCCGGAGTGTGACCCGATGTCATCCGGCCGGCCGCGCCCGGCGTGCGGGCGCGGCGCCGGGCGCCGAAGGTGGGCCCATGGCGAACAATCAGAGGGTCTTCGGCTTCGGTGGTTTCCAGCCCAACCGGAAGCTGCTCGGTGCCGGGCTGCTGCTCGGCGGGGCCGGGGCGGTGGCGGGTCTGCTGGGCACGGTGCTGGTCTGCACGGCGCTCGCGACGGCCGGCCGGGGCTGGTACCGGCAGTTGGAGACCAACCCGGGCGACCGGGCCGCCCGCACGCTCGCCCAGGCGCGGGCCGCCTCCCAGGCCGGCCTGGACGCCTGGCGCGACGCGGCCTCGGTGAACTGACCCACCGTCCCGGCCCACCGGCCCGGTCCACCTGCCCGGCCCAGCGCGCCCCGGCCCGCCGAGGCGCGGGCCACGGGCGTCGATGCGTGGCCCGTCCCCGTTGCCCCTCAGCCGAGCTGCGCCGCGATCTGCGCGCGCAGCTCGCGCTTGAGCAGCTTGCCGGTCGCGTTGCGCGGCAGCGGCTCCTTGCGCAGCAGCACGTGCGTCGGCACCTTGAACGCGGCCAGCCGGGCGGCGACATGCCGGCGCAGTTCCTCGGCGTCCGCGCTCGCGCCCGGCAGCAGCCGGACCATGGCGGCGACCTCCTCGCCGAGCATCGGATGCGGGATGCCGAGCACCGCCGCGTCAGCGACCGCGGGGTGGTCGTACAGCACGCCCTCCACCTCGACGCAGTACACGTTCTCGCCGCCGCGGATCACCACGTCCTTCAGCCGGTCCACCACGTAGACCTCGCCGTCCCGCAGGAAGGCCAGGTCGCCGGTGCGGAACCAGTTGCCGCTGAACGCCTCGGCCGTGGCCTGCGGGTTCTCCCAGTAGCCGCGGAAGACCGCCTGCCCACGCAGCCACAGCTCGCCGACCACGCCCGCCGGCAGCCGCTCGCCGGCCGGACCGGCGATCCGCACGGCCAGCGCGGGGGAGGGGCGGCCGATGCTGTCGGGGTGCGCGAGGTAGCGGGCGCCGACGTTGGCGAGCACACCGCCGCAGGTTTCGGTCAGGCCGTAGCCGTTGCGCGGCTCGACCCGGCCGGCGAACCGGCGGACGATCCGGCGGACCAGCTCGGGCGGTGCCGCGGAGCCGCCGGTGCCGATCGTGACCAGGCTCGTGAGCTCGGCTCCAGCCGTGTCGGCGGCGTCGAGCAGGCCGAGCGCGGTGGTGGGGACGCCGCTGTAGAGGGTGACCCGGTGGCGGTCGATCAGCTCGACGGCCCGGGTGGCGTCCCACTTGCGCATCAGCACGGCGGTGCCGCCGCGTGCCATCAGCGCGAACAGCGTGGTGAACCCGGCCACGTGGAAGAACGGAAAGGTCAGCAGTGCGGTCTGCGGCGGCAGCGCGGCGAGATCCTGGCCGGCCGACAGCGCCGAGGTGGCGACGAAGAACCGCGGGCTCACGGCCGCGGCGCACCAGGCCGACTGGGTGGCGACCACGCCCTTGGGGCGGCCGGTGGTGCCGGAGGTGTACATGATGGTGGCGTCGTCCTCGGGCGAGATCGCCACCTCGGGTGCCGTCACGCCATCCGGTGCTGCCGGGAGGTCCTCGAACCGCTCGCGCCGATCGGACCGCTCGGGCCGCGCGGTGTCCTCGGCGTCGGTCGGCCCCGGCCGGCCCACCGTCAGCAGCCAGGGGCGGGGCGTGCGCCGGGCCAGCCAGGGCTCGATCCGCTCGGCGCGCTCGGCGTCGGCCACCACGAGCGCGGGCGTGCAGTCGTCCAGCGCGACGGCCAGCTCGCCCGCCGACCACCAGGCGTTCAGCGGCACCGCGACCAGCCCGGCCAGCTGGGTGGCCCAGAACGCGACCTGCCACTCGGGCAGGTTCCGCATCGCGATCGCCACCCGGTCACCGGCGCGCAGCCCGTACCGGTCCAGGTAGCGGTGGGCGAGCGCCGCGGCGGCCGCGTAGTGCCCGGCGTGGCTGAGGACGGCGTCGTCGAGGACGAGGAACGGCCGGTCCCCGTGCGCGCGGGCGGCGGTCAGCACGTCGCGCAGCACGGCGGGGCCGCTGACGTAGCGCAGGCCGGACGGCGTTTCGGCGGCAGCGAACGGTGCGCCCGGCGCCGAGAGTGCGGCCTGCACCCGGGTGACGGTGGCGAGCGAGTCGTCGGGCGGTGCGGGGATGGCCATCGGCGTCCTCACTGCGAGAGTGACCGAGAGTGACACGGCATCGTAGACCGCGATGGGGCCGGAGCACAGTGGGCCCCGGAGCGCAGTGGGTCCGGGGCGCAGTGGGTCCGGGGCGCGGCAGGGCCGGGGCGCGGTGCGGCGTAGCGCAGTGAGGTACGGGGAAACACAGCGGCGGCGGACTGTTGGGGGCAGTCCGCCGCCGGGGGGCGACCGTGGTGCTCGTGGGGGTGGCCGCCCCGATGCACCGCCGAGGCTGTGGCCCTTACAGGCCGAGCGACTTGGCGATGATGGTCTTCATGACCTCGCTGGTGCCGCCGTAGATCCGGAACACCCGGTTGTCGGTGTAGAGGCGGGCGATCGGGTACTCCAGGATGTAGCCGTAGCCACCGTGCAGCTGGAGGCACTTGTCGATCACGACGGAGGCGGCCTCGGTGCAGAACAGCTTCGCCTCGGCGGCGTCGGCCACGGTCAGCTGGCCCTGCTGGTAGAGCTCCAGCGCCTGGTCCACCATCGCCTGCATCGCGGTGACCTGGGACTTGCAGTCGGCCAGGGTGAACTTGGTGTTCTGGAAGTCGGCGACGGCCTGGCCGAAGACCTTGCGGTCCTTGACGTACGCCAGCGCGAAGTCCACCGCCGCGGCCGCGGCCGCGTAGCCGCCGACCGCGATCGCCAGGCGCTCCTGCACGAGGTTGTGGGTCAGGTAGCTGAACGCCTTGCCCTCCTCGCCGAGCAGGTCGGCGACCGGGACCTTGACGTCGGTGAAGGACAGCTCGGCGGTGTCGGAGGTGCGCAGGCCGATCTTCTGCAGCTTGCGGCCGACCGCGTAGCCCTCGGACTTGGTGTCCACGCACAGGATCGACAGGCCGGCCCGGCGGTTGGCCGGGTCGTACGGGCTGGTCCGGGCCACCACCAGCACCAGGTCGGCGAGCACGCCGCCGGTGATGAAGGTCTTGGCGCCGTTCAGCACGTAGTGCGTGCCGTCCTCGGAGAGCTTGGCGGTGCTGGTGATGCCCGCGAGGTCGGAGCCGGTGCCGGGCTCGGTCATCGCGATCGCGGTCATGATCTCGCCGGTGATGAAGCCGGGCAGCCAGCGCTGCTTCTGCTCCTGGTTGGCGTACTCCAGCAGGTACGGCAGCACCAGGCCGGTGTGCACACCGGAGGAGCCGAAGCTGACGCCGGCCCGGGCGACCTCCTCGGTGATGATCGCCTGGTACTTGAAGCCGGTCTCACCCGCGCCGCCGAACTCCTCGGGCACCTCGATGCCGAAGATGCCCAGCTCGCCGAGCTTGTTGTAGAAGGAGCGCGGCGGGTGGCCCTTCTCCTCCCAGCTCTCGTAGACCGGGACGACCTCCTTGGCGATGAAGTCCCGGATGGTGCTCCGGAACGCCTCGTGGTCCTCGTTGTACACAGTCCGGCGCACGGCGGCGCTCCCTTCGGTGCCAGGTTGATCGCTGGCTAAGTTAATCGCCAGTAGCTTTCCTGTCCAGAGTCGGCGCGGATCCTTCTCCGGCCGGTTCGCTGCGATCAGCGGGCTTGTGGCGGTGGACCTGCAGAGGGTTTAAGTGAATCATTGGTAGCCGATTCCGAGGCGGCTTCCAGGAGGGTTCGGATGGAACGGCAGGCGGCGCGGGCGCCCCTGGCCCGGCCGAGCCGGGCCGGCGGTGCGGGCGTGCCGGTCGTGTCCGCCGCGCCTGCTGTGCCTGTCGCGCCCACTGCGCCTGTCGCCGTCATCGCCGTCGCTCCCACGGCTCCCGCTGCTTCCGCTGCTTCCGCTTCCGCAGTCGCGCGCCGTCCGCGCGGTCGGCGGACCCAGATCCTCCACGTGGCCGCCGAGCAGTTCCACCGGCGCGGCTACCACCAGGTGGCGATGGCCGAGGTGGCCGCCGCGGTCGGCATCACCGCGCCCGCGCTCTACCGGCACTTCCGGGGCAAGCCCGAGCTGCTCCGCCAAGCCGTGAGCAGTGGCCTCGCGGAGCTCTCCGCGGCGGTCGCCCGAGCGGTCCGCACGACTGCCGAGCGCGCCGACGCGTCCGGTGGCCCGTCCGGTGGCCCTGCCGGTGACCCGTCCGGCGACTCTGCCGGTATCGGGCCGGTCGCGCTGGCCGAGGCGCTGGCCGCGGTGGCGGTGGACCAGCGCGCGCTCGGCACGCTCTGGCAGCGCGACGCCCGCCTGCTGCCGCCGGTCCAACGCGCCGAACTGCGGCGCGCGTTGCGTGCCGAGGTCCGCACGGCGGCCCGGCTGCTGATCGCCGCCGACCGGGAACTTCCCTCGGAACAGGCAGAGTTGGTGATCTGGTCGGCACTCTCGGCGGCCGGCAGCCTGTCGTACCACACGTTCGCGCCACCGCGCCGCCGGTTCGAGCGGCTGCTCGCCGACCTGCTGCTGGCGCTCTTCGAGGCCGGCGCGGCCGGGCCTCGGCCGGGCGGTGATCCGGCGGTGCGCCGCGCCGCCCCCGCTGCTTCCCGGAGCGCCCTCGGGATCACCCCCGAGGCCGGTCCCGCGACCCGCCGCGAGGAGTTGCTGCTGGCCGCCGTCCGGCTCTTCGACGAGCGCGGCTTCGACAACGTCAGCACCGACCGGCTCGGCGCCGCCGTCGGCATCGCCGGGCCGAGCGTCTACAAGCACTTCCCGGCCAAGGCCGACCTGCTGGCCGCCGCGCTGGTCCGCTGCCGCGAGCGGCTCTGGCACCAGGTCGTCGGCGCGCTGTCCGCGACCGGTGCCGGTCCGGCCGAGGCGCTGGAGCACGGGCTCACCGCCTATGTGGAGTTCGCCCGGCGGCACCATCACTACCTCGGTGCCATGGTGAGCGAGACCGAGCGGCTGGCCGAGCCGGACCGCCGGGTCGCGCTGGACTTCCGCAGGGACTTCCTGCGGATCTGGGTCGGGCGGCTCCAGCAGGTCCGCCCGGGCTACGACCAGGCCGAGGCCCGGATCCGGGTGCATGCGGCGTTCGCGCTGGTCAACGACGCGGTACGGAACCGCACCGGCCCGCCGCCCGCCGAACTCGCGCCCGGGCTGGTGCGGTTGGCCCGCGCCGTGCTCGGCCTCCCCGAACCGGGCGAACCCGCGGAAGGCGAACCCACCACCGACGTACCCGCGACGGACGAACCTGCGGCAAAGGGCGAGCCCCAAAGAGGGCCCGCCCCGTCGCCTGAACCGGATCAGCCGGCCGCGGGCGCGTAGTGCACCGCGTACAGGAAGCCGAGGTTGCCCTGCTCGGTGGCCACGGTGCCCGAGTTGCCGGCCACCCCGGTGGTGCTGTTCTGGTTGCTGCCACCCGAACCGGTGGCGGTCTGCTGGCTGAAGTTGCCGTTTCCGGTCACACCGCCGACCACGTTCGCGGTGCCCACGTTGCTGACGACACTGCTGTTGGAGCCATTGGCGGCGCCGGCGCCGTTGTCGGCCTGGGCGGTGCCGATGCCGATGACGAGGAAGGCGCCGAGCGCGGTGACGGCGGTGAGGACACGGGTACGGGACACGATGGTCTCCCTAGGAGTACTGGTACTGCTGCGAGTTGGCGCCTTCGGGGTGGCCGCCCCAATGCGCCGGGGTCTGACGTCGCGAGATCAGCATCACCCGGTCGGCCGCCCGACTGCCAGTAATGAAGGGCTAATTCGCTCAATGGGGTCATAACACCAGGAAATCCACCGTAGAAGGTTTAAGTGGTGGTCGGGCGATTGTCAGACTGGCAGACTGGGGCCTCATGTCAGACGGTCCGGAGAACCTGCGCACCACTGAGGTCGACCTGGGTGGCCTGGTGAGCGTCCTCGCCACCCATCTCTACTCCACCCCCCTGGTCGCCCTGCGCGAACTCGTGCAGAACGCGCACGATTCGCACACCCGCCGCCGCCTGGAGGACCCGGACGGCGTCGGCCACCAGCCGCGGATCCGGGTGCGCGCCGACGCGGCGCGCCGGACCGTCGCGATCGAGGACACCGGCGCCGGCCTGACCGAACCCGAGATCCACGCCTACCTGGCCACCGTCGGCACCGGCTACACCCGGCTGCTGCGCGACCTGACCGGCAACGAGGAGCTGATCGGCGCCTTCGGCCTCGGCTTCCTCTCCGCGTTCTCGGTGGCCGAGGAGGTCACCGTCACGACCACCTCGCACCGCGAGCCCGAGCTCTGCCACCGCTACCGCAGCCGCGGCGGCGAGCAGTACAGCGTCGAGCCCGCCGCGCCCCGCCCGGCCCCGGGTACGGTCGTCGAGCTGACCCTGAAGGCCGAGCACGCGCACCTGGCCGACGAGCAGGCGCTGCGCGAAGTCCTGGCCCGGTACTGCGTCCTGCTCAGCGTCCCGGTCTACGTCGGCGACGACGAGCAGCCGGTCAACGACATCGCCGTGCCCTGGCGCGAGCCGGTCCCCGAGCACCGCCGGCACGCCGCCCGGATGGAGTTCGCCACCTCGTTCGGCCGCCGCTTCGAGCCGCTGACGGCGTTCCCGTTCGAGCCCGCCGACCCGGCTACCGATGCCGTCGGCCTGCTCTGGGTGCAGGACGGCGCCAGCTACGGCAGCAGCGACAACCGCGACCTCGCCGTCTACCTGCGCGGCATGCTGCTCGCCGACGACGCCCGCGACCTGCTGCCCAGCTGGGCCGGGTTCATCGGCGGCGTGGTCGAGTCGAACCGTCTCACCCCCACCGCCAGCCGTGAGGACCTGCAGCGCGACCAGCACTACCGCGCGCTGCAGCAGGCGCTCGCCGACGCCATCGTCAACGGGCTGTACGAGACCGCCCGGCTGCACCCCGCCGCCTGGCGCCGGATCCTGGCCCGGCACGGCCAGGACCTGCTGGGCGCCGCGCTCTGTGACGACCGGCTCTTCACGCTGCTCGCCGACGACGTCCCGGTGCCCACCTCGCAGGGCGACCTGACGGCGGGTGCGCTGCGCGCGGCCGGCCAGGGCGCGGTGCACGTCGCGCTCGGCTCCGGCGGCGGCTTCGAGGAGATGCTCTACCGCGCGATGCAGGTCCCGATCGCGCGCGGTGACCGGTACGCCGTGCTGCCGTTCCTGCGCCGCTACGCGCAGCTGCGCGACTGCCGGATCGTCGAACTCGGCAGCGAGAGCGGCAACCGCGAGCTGTTCCGCGACCCCGAGCACCCGCTGCCCGCCGAGGAGCTCGGCTGGCTGGCCGCGGCGCTGGCCGAGCCGGGCGAGCAGCTGGTGCCGGCCCGGTTCGATCCGCCGAGCCTGCCGCTGGTGCTGGTCCCCGACCGCGAGGCGGAGCTGAAGGCCCGGATCGAGGACGACGAGGCGGATTCCCGGATCCCGTCGGCCGCGCTGCGCCTGGCCCGCGCGTTCACCGCGCGGACCGACGGCGCGGTCCGCGCCCGGCTCTACCTGAACACCGCCGCCCCGGCCGTCCAGGACCTGCTGCGCGCCTACCGCGCCGGGCACACCGGCGCCAGCACGGCCGCCGGGCTGCTCCGCTCGCTCAAGGTGATCATGGCGGCGACCGGGTCCACCGGTTCGGCGGCCGGCGACCTCGGCGCGGCACTGACCGGGGTCGGTACGGCGGTCGCCGCGCTCACCGCCCCGCCGCCCGGCGATCTGTCAGTGGACCTCGGCACACTGTTGGGCAACGGCGACCCGTTCGGCGACAGCGCCGTGGAGTCGCACCCGAACGACCAGTCGCACCCGAACGACGAGCCGGGGGAGAACGGCCGATGACCACCGACATCTGGGGCTGGGTCTACGACACGCACAGCCGGCTGACCGAGGCCGGCCAGCACCGGCTGGCCACCGCGCTGGTCGAGATCGCCGGCCACGCCGTCGACGGCCGCAACGAGCAGCTCGACGCGATGTACCCGGAGGCGCTCGCCTCCGCCCGCGCGCTCGGCCTGCCCTGGGCCGAGGTCTTCCTGCGGCACTGGCGGCTGCAGAACCTCCTCAACAAGCGCCACCAGGGCGAGCGGGCGATGACCGAGGCGGTCTCGCTGCTGGAGTTCGCGCACCGCGAGGAGACCGCCGGCTGCCCGCAGTCCGTCTGCGCGGTGCAGGACTTCACCATCTGCCACGCCAACATCGACGGCCCCGGCTACGTCCCCGAGCGGCTCGCCGTGCTGGAGGAGACGCTGGAGCGGGTCGAGCCGGCCCGGGCCTGCTTCGACTGCCTCTCCCGCGAGTACGCCGACACGCTGGAGGACGACGGCCGGGCCGAGGCCGCGCTCGCCCACCTGGACCGGGCGCAGACCCGGATCCAGGCGGCCGGCGAGTCGGTCTCGCTCGCCTTCGGCCACGGCCGGGCCTCCGCGCTCTACCGCCTCGGCCGGTACGAGGAGGCGCTCGCCGCGCTGGACGTCGCGCAGCAGGCCTACACCGCCGCCCGGAACACGCTGGACGAGGACGACCTGCGCAAGCTCGGCGTCCACCGGGCCCGCGCGCTGGCCGCACTCGGCCGCTGGGACGAGGCGCTGGCCGAGCTGCCGCCGGCCGAGGAGGCCGACGCGTTCGCCGACATACGGCACCGCTGGGCGGACGCCGTCGAGCGGCTGGTCGCCGCCGGGCGGTACGGGAACGACGCCCGGCTCGGCGCCCGGCTGGCCGGCTGGGTCTCCTACCTGGACGCCGCCGGTTCGCACCGGCCGTGCCTGGACCTGGCGCTGGTCGCCGGCCGGCTGGCGGTGCGGCGCGGCTCCCGCCAGGTGGCGCTGGCGCTGGTCGCCACCGGCGAGCGGAAGCTGGCGCTGTTGCGCCGCACCGACGACGTGGCCGGGCAGCTCGCCGAGCTGCGGGCGGCCGCGCTCGAACTGCCCGTGCCGGCGCTGCCGGTGCCGGCCGGTGAGCTGCTGGAGTGGCTCGGCTCCCGCGACGAGACGGCCGACTACGACCCTGAGGCCGACCTGGACCTGCTGGCCGCCGCCTGGGACGCCCAGGACGCCCAGGACGACTCCGCAGCCGACCGGGCGCCCGGCGCCACCGACCTGCTGCTCAACCTGGCCGGGCTGCTCGCCTCGCTCGGCCACGACCAGCCCTCCGCCGAACTCCTCTGGAGCCGTCTGGAGCAGGACCCTGGCCACCAGGACCTGGTCGGGATGCTCAGCTCGGTGCTGATCGAGGCCCGTGACGACGATGGCATCCGCCGGCTGGCCGACCGGCTGGCCGTCGATCAGCCGGTCCGCGCGCACTGGATCCGGGCCCGCTGGGCACAGGCGGAGAGCCGCTGGGCCGAGGCCATCGAGCAGTGCGAGGCGCTGCTCGCGCTGGAGCCGGACCGGATCAACCCGCGCCGGCTCGCCGCCGGCGCCGCGACCGAGCTGGGCGATCACGCGAAGGCCCAGCAGTTCTACCGGGACCTGCTGGTGCACGGGCTGCCCGCCGACCAGGCGGAGCTGGCCGGGCCCGACGAGCAGCACCGCCTCGTCCGGCCGCGCGACCTCTGGCAGTTGCTCGTCTCCGCGACCGCGAACCGGGACTGGGCGACGGTCCGTGAGGCCGGTGCCCGGCTCGGCCTGGAGTTCGAGCAGGCCGAGGGCCCGATCGAGGAGGAGTGGCAGCTCGTCACCGTCCGGGCGCGGCGCAGCAACGGCGCGACCACCGACCTGCCCGCCGTCCGCACCGGCCCGGCCACCGCCCGGATCCTGCCGGTCCTCGGCGAGGACGTCCCGCTCAACCACCGCGACGTCGTGGTCGTCGATCCCGCACTCCTGGAGGCGGCCCCGGCCGAGGACGCGCCGGCCGAGGAGCGCGCGAACTGGCGCCCCACCTTCGGCCTGGTCACCCTGCTCGACCCGGCCGGCTACACCACCTACTGGCTCGACGGCGCCTGGCCCGGGCCGGAGGCCTGGGACGCACTGCGCACGGCCGTCGGCGAGGCGGGCTACGGCCTCTGGGCCTACAGCGGCCAGCAGTACCTGATCACCGATCCGGCCGACGGGGACGCCGGCCTGCCGGGCATCTACGCGGCCCTCGGCGTCCCGCCGACCGCCTCCGCCGCCGACACCGACGCGCTGCTCGGCACCCTGACCGCCGACTGGGAGCACCCGCTGACCTGGCTCGACCTCGCCAAGGCCGCAGGCGCGGACACCACCAGGCACGAGGAGGCCGTCGAGCGCTACGGCCTCTGACGCGGCGGGTGGCCGCGCGGCGCGACGGGTGGCGCGGGCAGCGACAGGGGACTCCGGCGGACTTTGCCAATGCTTTACCATCGAGGGACGACGCCCCCGAGACCCGCCCGGAGTGCCCGCCGTGACCCCTCTCGCCACCGCCGGCCTCGCGCTCGGGCCGTCCTGGCTCGATCCGACCTCGCTGATATCGACGTTCGGGCTGCTCGGCATCCTGCTCGTGGTCTTCGCCGAGTCCGGGCTGCTGATCGGCTTCTTCCTCCCCGGCGACTCGCTGCTCTTCACCACCGGACTGCTGGTCGCGCACGGCCAGTACCTGAGCCGGCCGCTCTGGCTGGTCTGCCTGCTCGTGGTCGCGGCCGCGGTCGCCGGGGACCAGGTCGGGTACCTCTTCGGTCGCCGGGTCGGGCCGAGTCTCTTCCGCCGGCCGGACTCGCGGCTCTTCAAACAGGAGAACGTGGAGAAGGCCGGCGCCTTCTTCGAGCGGCACGGGCCGAAGGCGCTCGTGCTGGCGCGGTTCGTGCCGATCGTGCGGACCTTCACGCCGATCGTGGCCGGCGTCAGCCGGATGAACTACCGGACCTTCGTGCTCTTCAACCTGCTCGGCGGGGCGCTCTGGGGCGGTGGGGTCACGTTGCTCGGGTACTTCCTCGGGCAGGTGGCCTTCGTGCGGGACCACATCGACCTGATCCTGGTCGGCATCGTGCTGGTCTCGGTGCTGCCGGTCGCCGTCGAACTGCTGCGGGCCCGCCGAAGCGGCGGTGCCGGTGCCGCTCCTGGTGCTGGTGCCGGTGTCGGCGGTGGGGGCGGGTGGCACCGGGCCGGGCGGCCGGCTGAGGGTGTTTCAGCGAACCATTCAGCCGATGGTCAGACAACTGATAACCATCTCGTCCACTGAGGAACGTATCCTCTGCTTCTCGGGCATTTCCGCCCGATTGATCGCTGCGGCCCCAAACTGCCGGTCCGACCATATGCATGGCGGTTCGGCTTCAGGCAGGGTGGAGCCGAAGATCACGAGCAAGTGAGCGGGTGGCGTGCCACCCCGGAGGAGTGCGGCAGTGTCTAAGCGGGGCCGGGGCCGTGGCCAGGGCAGCGGACCGGGCGCGAGGCGGAATGGCTGGAAGGCGGCCGCTCGGCGCGCCGAAGGCTCGGCCGCACCGCCGGACGCGTCCGGCGGCCCCGACACCGGGTCCACCACCCCGGACACCGGTCCCGCCACTCCCGTCCGGCCCGCCGAGGCGCCGCCGACCTCCGGCCTGCTCGGCAACGCCGCGCCGCCCGCCGACCAGGTCCAGCTGATCCCGCTCGCGCCGCTCCCACAGGAGACCGAGGGTCTGCTCCGCCACGCTGAGCCGCCGTCACCGGCACCCGAGCCGGCCGAGCCTGACACCGTTACCGCTGCTGAGCACGCTGAGCAGGCTGGGCACCCCGGTCCCGACGAGCTCACCGAGGCGGTCACCTCCACCGTGGAGTTCTCGGTCGAGACGCCGACCGAGGAGTTCGAGGCCTTCGCCGAGCTCGGCGGCGGCTCGGAGGACACCCTCACCCCCGAGGTCTGGCGTGCCGTCGGCTACCACCCTCCGAGCGGCATCGGCGGTGCCACCCTGCGGGCCGGCGCACCCGGCGCCGCGCCGTGGCCGGACCGGATGCGCACGCTGCTGCGCACGCCGATGTCCGAGCGCCCGGCCTTCGAGCGCACCCCGCGCGGGGTGAAGTCCGAGGCGATCGCGCGCAACGTGCCGCGGATCCTCGACCTCACCCTGCGGATCGGCGAGCTGCTGCTGGCCAGCGGCGAGAGCGCGGAGGACGTCGAGGCCGCGATGCTCGGCGTGGCGCACGCCTACGCGCTGGACCGGTGTGAGCCGCAGGTCACCTTCACGCTGATCTCGATCTCCTACCAGCCCTCGCTGGTGGAGGCGCCGGTCACCTCGGCGCGGGTGGTGCGCCGCCGCACCTCCGACTACACCCGGCTCGCCGCGGTCTACCGGCTGGTCGCGGACATCACCGCCGAGAAGATCTCGGTCAACGACGCCTATCGCAGGCTCGCGGTGATCCGCCGCAACCGGCACCCGTACCCGAACTGGCTGCTCTCGGTCACCGCCGGTCTGCTCGCCGGTGCGGCGACCTTCCTGGTCGGCGGTCAGGTGGACGCCCGGGCCTGGCTGGTCTTCATCAACGCCGTGGTCGCCGCGATCATCGGCGACCGGCTCGCCTCGCTGGTGGCCAGCCGCGGGCTGCCGGAGTTCTACCAGTTCGTGCTGGCCGCGATGCCGGCCGCCGGCTGCGGCATCATCCTGTCGCTGAACAGCTCCGGGCTGCGCGGTTCGGTGGCGATCACCGGTGGCCTCTTCGCGCTGCTGCCCGGGCGGGCGCTGGTCGCCGCCGTGCAGGACGGTCTGACCGGCTTCTACATCACCGCCGCGGCCCGGCTGCTGGAAGTGGTCTACCTGGTGGCCGGCATCGTGATCGGCGTGATGCTGGTGCTGTACGTCGGGGTCAGTTTCGACGCCCACCTGAAGCCGAGCGAGACGCTGGTCGGCGTCTACAACCCGCCGGTGCAACTGGTCGCGGCGATGCTGCTCACGCTCTTCTTCGCGATGCTGCTGCAGGCCGGCCGGCGCACGCTCGCCCTGGTCACCCTCAACAGCGGGATCGGCTGGTCGGTCTACGGGGTGCTCGTCCACAACGCGGGCATCTCGCCGATCGTCGCCACCGGGATAGCGGCCGGCGTGGTTGGCCTCTTCGGTCAGCTGATGGCCCGCTACCGCTACGCCTCCTCGCTGCCGTACGTGACGGCGGCGCTCGGCCCGCTGATGCCCGGTTCCGCGCTCTACCTGGGCATGCTCGCGTTCGCCCAGGGGCACTCCTCGGCGGGTCTGGTCTCGATCAGCCGGGCGGCCGCACTGGCCATGGCACTGGCGATCGGGGTGAACCTGGGTGGCGAGGTGGCCCGGCTCTTCATGAAGGTTCCGGGGACCGGCGCGGGCATCGAGGGTGCCGCCGGCCGGCTGGTGCCGTACCTGACCGGGCCGCGCCGCGCGGCGAAGCGTACCCGCGGCTTCTGATCCGCTGTTAGCTGTACGTACCAGCCGTACGTACCGTTGACCGCAGGCCCGCGGATCGTCGAACCGTCGAAACCGGAAGCAGCACCGCTCATGCACCTGGCCGGACTGGTGGAGGAATACCGCAGGCACATCACGGCCGCGCACAAGCAGCCGCTCTTCCTGCTGCTGGTCGGCTTCATCACGTCGTTCGTCTTCATCCGGTTCAGCGTGCGGATGATCCGGGCCCAGGTGCGCTGGTGGCCGGGCAACATCACGCCGGGCGGACTGCACATCCACCACATGGTCTTCGGGGTCGGCTGCCTGCTGGTGTCGGGGATCGGGGTCTTCGCGACGAACGGCGGCCACCCGTGGCTCGACTGGTTCGGGCTGCTCTTCGGGATCGGCTGCGGGCTGGTGCTGGACGAGTTCGCGTTGATCCTGCACCTGGAGGACGTCTACTGGAGCGCGCAGGGCCGCAAATCGGTGGACGCGGTGATCCTCGGCATCCTGCTGACCGCGCTGCTGCTCACCGGCTACGTGCCGCTCGGCGTGGTGCCGGGCACCTCCTCGGCGGACACCGGCGGGCGGTGGGGACTGGTCGCGGTGATCTCCGTCAATGCCCTGATGTCGGTCATCGCACTGATCAAGGGCAAGGTGTGGACGGGTCTGCTGGGCATCATGGTGCCCGGCCTCTCCTGGATCGGCGCGGTCCGGCTGGCCCGGCCGGCCAGCCCGTGGGCACGCTGGCGGTATGCCGACCGGCCGCGCCGCCGAGCCCGCGCACTGCGCCGCGAGCGGCTGCTGCACGCCCGTGCGGACCGGGCCAGGACCTGGTTCTTCGACCTGATCGCCGGCGCCCCCGACAAGGTCCCGGCCCACCACACGCACACCCACCACCTCGCCGAGAAGATGGCCGCCCGGGCCACCGCCCGGCTGGACGCGCGCCACCAGGAGGTGCTCGCCGCCCGGGCCGCCGAACGCGCCGCGTACCGCCGCCGGCGCACCGTCCGGGCCGGCCGGGTCCGCTCGTACCGCAGCCGCGGGCCGCGCCGGCGCTCCTGAGCCCCGCCGACCGAGTGCTTCGTCTGCGATCTCACCCACACGGGGGTACGTGGCTGGCGCTGATCATTCGTCAGGTCTGAGACTGTTACGTCGAGTGACTGAATTGTCACGTGATGGGATAGTTGTCTCGGACCGTGAGGACTCCACTGGTGCCACGTACTGGTCCCGTTCCCGCCTGCCGCCTGCTGTCCGTGATCCTGTTGGTGCTTGCCGTGTTGACCGGCGTCGTGCCGGCAGCCGCCGAGCCCGGCGGTGACGAGCCGGGCGGTGCGGCTTCGGGCGGTGCCGCTTCGGCCACCGTCACGCCGGGTAGCCCCGGGCCGAGTGCCTCGGCGGCCGCTGACGAGCCGGCGCCCGACGGGCAGCCCTACCCCGGCACCGCCGAGATCGCCACCGCCCAGGCCGAGGCCGACCGCCGCTCCGCCGCCGCCGACGCGATTGAGGCCCAGCTGACCGCCGCCCGCCACGAGCTGGACGACTCCGACCGGGAGGCCGAGCAGGCCGTCGAGGCCTATGACGGCGCCCAGGTGAAGCTCGGCCGGGCCCGCGAGGCGGCCACCGCCGCGGCCGCCAGAGCAGCCGGCGCGCAGGCCGCACGGTCCGCCGCCGTCGAGGACGCGGCCGCACTGGCCGCCGCGACCTACCGCGAGGGCACCAGCCTGGAGCTCTCGGCGATCAACGCGATCTTCGTCCTGCACGGCTCGCGCGAGGTGGGCGAGCAGGCCGAGGCGGTCGGCGCGGCAGGCCGGACCACTCGTCAGATCCTGGACGCCGCGACGGCCACCGCGGCCGCGGCCACCGCCGCCGACCGGGCCGCCCGCACCGCCTCCGACGACGCCGAGCGCGCCGCCCGGTCCGTCGACCGGGCCCGCGAGCAGGCGCAGGCCCGGCTGACGGCCCGGCAGGTCCGGGTCGGCGAACTCGGCCGGCGCCGGGAGCGGCTGCTCGGCGAACTGGCCGAGGCCCGGCACACCACCCTGGACCTGGAACGCCAACGCCAGAAGGCCCTGGACGCGATCGCCGCCGCCCAGGCCGAGCAGGCCGCGAAGGCGGCAGCCGCCGCACAGGCCGCCGCAGCCGACCCGCCCCCCACACCCGCTCCCGTCCTCAGCCCCAGTCCCAGTCCCACTCCCGCTCCCAGTGCTGCCGCCGTGCCCCCACCGGCTGCCGAGGACGCGGCCGGGCCCGGTGACGTCAAGGCCGCGCTCGACTTCGCCCGCTCCAAGCTGGGCCTGCCCTACATCTGGGGCGGCGAGGGCCCCGACGGCTACGACTGCTCCGGCCTGACCATGCTCGCCTGGCGCCAGGCCGGCAAACGCCTGACCCACTTCGCCGCCGACCAGTTCGCCGAGTCCACCCCCGTCAGCTACAGCCGGCTGCGCCCCGGTGACCTGGTCTTCTGGAGCCACACCGGCCGCCCGGCGGACATCTACCACGTGGGCATCTACCTCGGCGACGACCAGATGATCGAGGCGCCACGCCCCGGCGCCGAGATCAAACAGGCCAGCCTGTGGATCATGGGCCCGCCCGACTTCTACGCCCGCCCCTGACGCCACGGCGCAAGCCCAGCGGGCACGGTGTGGCGGCCGACGTCGGTGCGGGGAGCGTGGCGCCGGGCCGACGAGCTGCTTGCGGGCGGCGGGAAAATCGGGTGCCAGGTCCGTGCCGCCGTCCTACGGTGGGTGGATGGGCACCGAGACCGCTGTAGCTTCCGTACCTGCCACGAGGGCCGCGCACGCCGCCGACCTGGTCGATGGGATCGAGATCCGGGAGATCACCGAGGAGACGCTGGGCGCGTGGGGTGCGGCGGTGAACGTCGGCTTCCTGCGCGCCGGGCTGCCGGAGGGTGTGGAGTTCCGGCGGCTGCGGTACGTCCCGGGCCGCACGCTCGGCGCGTTCGACGGGGAGCGGTGCGTGGGCACGTTCCGCAGCACGCCGCAGCAGCTGACGGTGCCGGGCGGTGCGCTGCTGCCGGTGTCGGCGATCACCGGCGTGACGGTCAGCCAGACCCACCGTAGGCGCGGCCTGCTGAGCCGGATGATGCGCCGCGACCTCGCCGCCTCGGCCGCGCGCGGGGAGGCCGTCGCGATCCTGATCGCCGCCGAGTACGGCATCTACGGTCGGTTCGGTTTCGGCCCCGCGACCCGGCTGCACGGCTGGCAGATCGACCTCAAGCGGGCCCGTGGTCTGCGGGCGGAGCTGACCGGGGCGCCGGGCGGCCGGATCGAGCTGATCAGCATGGCCGAACTGGGCACGCTCGGGCCCGAGTTGCACGAGCGCTGGCGGCGCGGCCAGGTCGGCGCGATCATCCGCGACGAGGCGCACTGGGGGGTGGCCACCGGTTCGAACCCGGCGCCCGGGTTTGACTTCAAGGAGCCGTTCGCGGTCGTGCACCGTGACGCCGGTGGCACTGTCACCGGCCTGCTGGTCTACG
The DNA here is from genome assembly GCF_057158765.1 of Kitasatospora sp. NEAU-69. Taxonomy (NCBI): domain Bacteria; kingdom Bacillati; phylum Actinomycetota; class Actinomycetes; order Kitasatosporales; family Streptomycetaceae; genus Kitasatospora; species Kitasatospora sp. NEAU-69. The sequence continues at coordinate 85,237 of NZ_JBWXUE010000014.1, read as the reverse complement.
CGATCAAGGACCAGTGGGACGGCAGCTACCCCGACTGCACGCTGACGGTGAAGGACTTCCTCGCGCTGGACCGGCCGACCGCCGTCAGCCTCTGGCGTTACGCGCTCTCGGTCGACTGGGTCAGCAAGGTGGTCGTGGAGAACGTCGGCCCCGACGACCCGCTGCCGCTGCTGCTCAACGACCCGCGCGCCGCGACGCCGTTCGCGGAGAACGCCGACTTCATGTGGCTGCGGGTGCTGGACGTCCCGGCCGCCTTCGCCGCCCGGACGTACGGCGGTGCGGGCCGGGTGGTCCTGGAGGTCACCGACGCCGACGGCTATGCCGCCGGGCGCTGGGCACTCGAGGCGGCCGCCGACGGCACGGGCCGCGCGGTGCCGACCACCGATGCCCCGGATCTCGCGCTCGCGGCACGGGAGCTCGGCTCGCTCTACCTCGGCGCCGAGTCCGCCGGCCGGCTCGCCGCGGCGGCGCTGGTCGAGGAGCGGCGCCCGGGTGCCGCGTTCGCGCTGGACCGGCTGCTCGGCACGCCGCTCAAGGCCTGGAACCCGGACACCTTCTGACCGTCCTGTCCGCGAGCTGCGCTCGGCCGGCCGGCTCAGCCGCGCCGGGCGCGCTTGCCGGTCGGTGTGGCCGGCTTCGCGGTGGCGGTCTTGCCGATCGTCGGCAGGACGAACTCCTGCACCATGTCGACCGCGTCGCGGACCAGTGGGCGGAATATCCGGTAGCGGGAGAGGGTGACGATCTTCGCGACGAACGGGGCGCAGCGCTTGATGAAGGCGCGGGTGCGCTCGGTGTCGTCGGTCCGGTCGAAGACCCAGTAGAGGACGACGACCATCTGGTGCAGCCAGAGCAGGTCGGGGAGCAGCTCGTCCAGCTCGGGGTCGATCTTCGGGCCGAGGTCCGAGCCGTCCAGCACCTCGCGGAAGATCCGGACCGCCGTCTCGCGGGCCGGGTGGGACTCGTTCGAGAACGGGCTGAGCGCGCTGTTCGGGTCGGCCGCCGTCCGGAAGAACTGCGCGGCGAACTCGTGGTACGGCGCGGCGCAGTCCACCCAGGAGTCCAGCGCGAACTGGAGGCGCTCGGAGAAGTCCGTGTGCCCGGTCATCCGCCGGCGTGCGTCGATGGCGTGCTCGTGCGTCATCCGGTCGTAGAAGCCCTGGATGAGGAACTCTTTGCCCTCGTAGTAGTAGTACGCGTTGCCGACCGAGACGCCTGCCTCGCTCGCGATCGCGCGCATGGTGGTCTTCTCGTAGCCGCGCTCCTGGAAGAGCCGCATCGCGGTTTCCAGGATCAGGGCCCGGGTCTGCTCGCTCTTGGCGGTCTTCGGCCGGGCGCGTCCGTCACCGGCCGGCGGCTCGTCCGCAGGCGGCGGCTCGTCCGCGACCGGCTGCGCAGGTTCGTGCGGTGCGTGCGGTTCCTGGGATGCGGGGCTGGTCGGGTCCACGGCGTCGTCCACGAGAGCCGAGCCTAGCCGGGCCGTGCGCGGGCTCCCGTGAGGCGGCCGGGTGGGCGGGCGGGTGGGCGGCTGGGCGGCCGGGTGGGCGGGCGGCGCGGTCGGGCTGCCGTGGCAGGATGCGATGTATGAACGGATCAGCCGTCGTCATCCGAACGGGCAGCGCCGCCGACGCCGCAGCTGTGGCCGACCTGCACGCCGAGAGCTGGCGGACCGCGTACGCCGGCATCGTCCCGGCCGAGGCGCTCGGCGACGGGCTGCCGCAGGAGCGGCGCGAGCTGTGGGAGCTGCGGCTGACCGCCGACTACGGCGAGCCCGGCAACACGCCGCTGCTGTTGCTGGCGGAGGACGCCGACGGCTTGCTGCTCGGCTTCGGCTACCTGGTCCCGCAGCCCGACGGACGAGTGCTGCTGGACAACCTGCACGTGCGCCCCGGACACACCGGCGCCGGCACCGGCGCCGTCCTGCTGCGCGAGGCCCGGGAGCGGGCCCGGGCGAGCTATGGCGACGCGCCGTTCTACCTGGAGGTGCTGCGCGAAAACCGGCGCGCGATCGCCTTCTACGAGCGGGCCGGCGGAGTCCGCACCCGCGAGGGCCGGGCCGCGTTCCGCGGTGGAGTGGAGCTGCCGGAGTACGAGTACAGCTGGCCGGTCTGACAGCCGGAAAGTCAGTCGTGGTCGTAGACCGTGACCGCGATCCCGTGGGCGGTCAGCCGGGCGGCGATCAGTGGCTCGACCAGTTCCCAGCGCCCGCCCGAGAGGCCGCAACCGATCCGTGGCATGTGGACCGAGGCGCCCAGCTCCAGCACCGGTGCGGCCAGCCGCTCCAGGGCGGCGTCGATCGCCTCGTACCGGACCGGCACGCCGGAGGAACGGCCGGTCCTGGTGCCGCGCTGGCCGATCAGGTTGGCGACCCGGATGTCGCGCTCGACGGCCACCAGTTGCATCGAGCCGAGGCCGAAGTCGTTGTGGGCCCGCTCGCGGTGCCATCGCCGGTAGGCCGCCTCGGGCTCCGGCCAACGACGGGAGAGCGCGAGCACGAAGCCCTTGCCCCAACCGCCCAGGTCGTTGCAGACGTGTGCGATCACCTTGGGGCCCTTGGCCTGCGGACTGGTCGCGTCGCCGCGGAGGTAGCGGATCGCGCTGTTCATGTCGGCAGCGTAGATCGGTGGACTGACAGAAGGGGAGCGGTTATCGCGGCCGGCTCTGCGTCGTGCTGCGGGAGTCGGTGCCGGCCGGGTGCAGCAGGCGGCGGCCGGCCAGGGCGGCTGTCAGGGCCAGCAGGCCGGCGGCTGCCGGCACGGCGTAGCCCAGGCCCGCCGCGGTGCGGCCGGCGTGGCCGGTGTGCTGGGCGAGTAGGCCGCCGAGTGCCGAGCCGGCCGAGATACCGGTCACGATGCCGGAGACGGCCAGGGCCATGCCCTCGTTCAACGCGCCTTCGGGGAGCAGGCGTTGGAGCAGGGTCATGCCGGTGACCATGGTCGGTGCGGTGCCGAAGCCGGTCGCGAAGAGGGCCAGGGCGAGTCCGCCGAGGCCCAGGCCCAGGCCGGCGCCGAGCGTGCCGGCCGTGAGCGGGAGCAGGAGTAGCGCGGCCATGGCGGCCAGGGCGAGCAGGAACCTGGTGACGGGCGGGCGCCGGGCCGGGAGCAGGCCGAAGGCCAGGCCGCAGAGAGCGGAGCCGGCCGCGGTGAGGGCGAGCAGCAGTCCTGCTTCGGACTGTCGGCCGTGGGCGGCCGCATCGGCCAGCGTGGTGATCTCCATCGAGCCGAAGACCATGCCGGTGCCGAAGAAGACCGCGACCAGCAGGGCGGTCCCCGGTGAGCGCAACGGGGAGCGTTCTGCGGCGGACCTGGTTGGTGCGACCGGCGGTTCGGTGCGCCGCTCGGTGGCGAAGAGCAGGGCGCCCACGGTCGTGCAGGCGGTGGCGACGATCAGTCCGGCCTCGGGGAAGAGCATCGTGCAGAGCAGCATGCCGAGTACTGGTCCGGTCATGAAGGTCAGCTCGTCGAGTGCCTGCTCCAGCGCGTTCGCGCAGTGCAGGGTGCTCGGCTCGCCGCCGTGCAGGTGGGCCCAGCGGGCGCGGGACATGCCGCCGAGGTTGGGGCCGATCGAGGCCGCGAAGCTGCACAGCAGCAGTGACCACCGGGGGGCGCCGCTCGGGATCAGCAGGATCAGTGCGCCGCTCGGTACGGCCGAGAGCAGTGCGGCGGGCGGCGAGACCCGGGACTGTCCGTACCGGTCGACCAGCCGGCCGAGCAGCGGCATGCCGAGCGCGACCCCGACCAGCCCCGCGGCCGAGACCGCACCCGCCAGTGCGTAGGAGTCGCGCCGGTCGGCGACCGCGGTCAGCAGGCTGACGCCGCGCATGCCGAAGGCGAGTCGCCCGAGCAGGCCGTAGAGCGTGAAGGCGACCGCGCCGGGGACGGCGAAGACGCGCCGGTAGGCGGTGAGTGCGGAGAACGCGGAGGAGGGGTGGGCGGAGGTGCGGGCGGACGAGGAGGGCGGGGACGTGGTGGGCACAGGGCTCCAGAGGGCCGGAAGGGCAGGGGAGTTGTGCCAAGCCTGTCCCGCCGGGCGCGGCCGGGTCCAACACCTGATCGGGCGCATTAACGCAGTGGCGTTGTCAATCGCCCGGCGGCTAGCCTTCCGGCATGCCCGTGGACCTGCACCCCCGCCTGCTGCGCGGTTTCGTGGCGACCGCCGAGACGCTGCACTTCGGCCAGGCCGCCGCGCGGTTGCACCTGGCCCAGCAGGCGCTGAGCCGGGACATCCGGACGCTGGAACGGCTGCTCGGCCGCGCGCTGTTCGTCCGCACCACCCGCAGCGTCGAACTCACCCCGGCCGGTGAGCAACTGCTGCCGCAGGCAAGGAAGTTGCTGGCGCTGCAGGAGGAGATCCTGGCCCCGGCGCAGGCCCGCCCGCTGCTGGTCGATCTGAACAGCGCGGTGACCGGCGAGGACCTCACGGCGCAGCGGATCCTGCAGGCCGCCCGGTCCGCCGATCCACAGCTCGAGCTGCTGGCCCGCTACTACGGTGGACTCGCCTCGGCGGCACGGGAGTTGATCGCCGGGCGACTGGACGCCTCGTTCGGCTGGTTCAGCGGGCTGGCGCCCGAGCTGCGCGCCGGTCTCGCGCAACGGCCGGTCAGGCTTGAGCGGTTGGCGCTGCTGCTGCCGGTCGGGCATCCGCTCGCGGCGCGCCGGGTGGTCCGGATCGCGGAGCTGGCCGGGTATCCGGTGGACATCTGCGCGGGCAATCCGGCCACCACCGAGTGGACGGCCTTCGGCGAACGGCTACTGGCCGCACACGGGTTGACGGCGGCGATGGCGCTCCCGCCGCCGATCGGGGCGGAGGAGACGGCCCGCTACCTGACCCGGCACGGCCTGGCGATGCTCACCACGACGGGCGGGCCGGAGCTGCCCGGGGTGGTCACCCGGCAGTTGGTGGACCCGGTGCCGCTGACCCTGGTCAGCCTGGTCCACCGAGCGGCGCGGCACTGCCCGCCCGGCGTCGAGTCGCTGGCCGCGCAGGCGCGGCTGCTGGGGGAGCGGGAGGGGTGGCTGCGGCCGCCGCCGGGCAGCTGGCTGGCATCGGAGGACCGTGCGCTGCTCGGCCTCTGACCTGCCGGTACCCCTCCCGCCCCAACACCCCTCCCGCTCAGCTCACTTGTCGGCGATGAGCTTGCCGGCCGCGCCCCAGCTGTCGGCGGGGAACTCCTGGATCCAGACCTGCACGGTCTCGGCCGGGATCTGGTAGGCGTCCACGAAGGCGTCGGTGATCCGGGCGACCAGCTCGCGCTTGAGCTCGACGGTGCGGGGACCCTGCTGAACGGTGACGATGGGCATGGCCTGCTCCTTGACTGCCGATTGTTGCTCGGCTGCGGTGTCCCAGGGTCGGACCGACCCTGGGCCGGCGCTTGTTGCGCTGACAGGAACAGTCCATCGCAGTACCCCGGTGCCGACCCAGACCCGAAACGCTCTGGCAGCGATCACGAATCCTGATCGCTGCCGGTCGGAGCCGGTGCGCCGGCTTCGCAGGCGGCGCGCAGCAGGTCGAGCGGGGCGGTGGCGCAGCCGCGGCGGACGGCGAGTGAGGTCGGCAGGGTGAGCCCGGGAGGCGTGAACGGCCGGAAGACGACCCGGGGGATCCGCATCATGGTGGCGTTGCCCGCGTACACCACCGTCCACATCGGGGTGCCGGAGCCGATCAGGGCCAGCGTGTCCTGAAGGCTGCTGGAGATCGGTCCGGGGATCGGCTCGAAGCCGGCGCTCTGACAGCCGTTCAGCATCAGGTCCACCAGGGCCGGATTGTTGCGCCGTTCGGTGAGTCGCAGCGGCAGCTCGGCGAGCTCGGCCAGGGCGATTTCGGGCTGCTTGGCCAGCGGATGCCTGGCGGGTATCGCGGCGACCAACTCGTCGTCCCAGAGGGGGAGATACTCCACCTCTGGGGAGTGCCCGGCGGCGCCGCGGGGTGGCTCGGTGCGGGGCTGCGTGCCGCGGACGAAGGCGGCGTCCAGCCGTCCGTCCGCGAGCCGGGCCAGTCGCTCGGCGACCGGGAGGGCGACCAGTTCCAGTCGCAGCGCGGGTGCCTGCCGCTCGAAGGCGTCCAGGATCCGCTCGAGGCGTTCACCGAGGCCGGTGATGGTGCCGAGCCGGAAGACTCCCGAGCGGTCGTTCGCGAGTTCGGCGGCCACCGCGCGGGCGGCATCCTCGGCGTCGAGCACGGCGCGGGCCGCGGGCAGGAAGGTCTGACCGGCGGCCGTGAGCCGGACCAGCCGGGGTGTGCGGTCGAACAGCTCGACCTTCAACTCCCGCTCCAGCCGCCGGATCTGCTGGCTGACGGCGGGCTGTCCGATCAGCAGGCGCTCGGCTGCCCGGCCGAAGTGCAGTTCCTGTGCGACCGTCACGAAGTAGCGCAGCTGTCGAAGCTCCACCGGTGCTCACCTCCACGTCTCCCGACCCCCGGTCATCCTGCCGTATCGGCTGGTCCGGGGGTCGGGAGCTGCGTGGGGATGGGTGCGAGCCGGTGGGTGCGGGCGGGTGGGGGGTGGGTGTGCGGCGAGTGGTCGCAGCGGTCAGGCCTTGACGGCGGAGATGTCGAAGCTGAGCTTGACCTTCTCGCCGATCAGCACGCCGCCGGTCTCCAGCGCCGCGTTGTACGTCAGGCCGAAGTCGGTGCGGTCCACCGTGGTGACGCCCTCGAAGCCCAGCCGCTGGATTCCGTACGGGTCGGTCGCGGTGCCGGTGAACTCCAGGTCCAGGACGACGGACCGGGTGGTGGACTTGATGGTGAGATCGCCGGTCATCCGGTAGTTGTCCGCGTCGATCTGCCGGGCGGAAGTGCTGCGGAAGGTGATCTCCGGGTGGTTCTCGACCGCGAAGAAGTCGCCGGTGCGCAGGTGGCCGTCGCGCTGCTCGTTCCCGGTGTCCACGCTGGCGACCTGGATCACCAGCTCGGCGCTGGACGCGGCCGGGTTCGCGCCGTCCAGGTGCAGCTTGCCGTGGTACTCGGTGAACTCGCCGCGCACGTTCGTGATCATCGCGTGCCGCACGCTGAAGCCCAGGCGGCTGTGCGTGGTGTCGATGACGTAGTCGCCGCTCAGGTGGGACAGGTCGGCGCCGGCGGGAGCGTCGAGCACGGTGGTGACGGTGCTGCCGGTGGCGGCACGGGTGGCGGTCTCGGTGGCGGCGACCTTGCGGTTGAACAGGCCCATGGCTCCTCCTCGGGTTCGAAGCCATTTGTTTAGGCTTCAACTTGTTGGCTTCACCGTAGCGCCCTTTCGTTCAATGTTCAACCATGCTGCGGGTTCGGCCTCCGGCCGATCGTGATCGGCCGGCTGTCACAGGTCGTGGTTAGGCTGCGAGCGTCAGCTGTCGCCCACGTGCCCGGAGGGATCGGTCCGATGTTCGCCGTGCACGCACTGTGGCGGACCGACGGGTGGCTGGCGCTCTGGGCCGAGGACGCCCGGGCCCGGCAGGACCTCGACGGCCCGGTGCGATACGGCGACCACGGCGCGCAGCGCGCGGGCCGGGCCCGCCCGCATCCGTTCGCCTGCCCGGCGCCGCTGCTGGCGGAGCTGCTGGCCGGGATCGGGCCGGGCACCGAGTGGCTGGCCGGGCAGGCGCTGGAGCGGTGGATCACGCTGGTGCTGCCCTCGTTCGGCGGCGCGCCGGCGCCGTCGCCCGAGCTGCCCGGCAGCGCTGGTGCCACCGGGGTCTCGCTGCGCGACTGGCGGATCCCGGCGCTGTTCTTCGACCCGCCCCGGGCGGCTCAGCTGCTCGGTGAGCTCTTCGATCCGCGCTGGGCGCTGAGCAGCTCCGAGCTGGCCGGTGAAGGACGGGTGGACGTCGCCTTCGGCGCCTCGCTGCGCTGGCTGACCGGGGTGCACGACCTCGCCTGGCGGCTGGCCGGGCATGGGCGGGTGCTGCCGGGCTTGGTCCGCACCGCCGAGGGCGGCGCGGCGTACGCACGCTGGCTGCCGGTGCCGGGCGCGGCCGAACAGCGCGAGGCGGTCGGGCTGGCGGACGGCTGCCCGCCGGTCGCGCGCGGCAGCCGGTCGGGGCCGGAGCTGTTCGCCGAGGTGCTCGACGTGCTCACCGACTGCGAGGTGCGGGCCGCGCTGGAGGACCGCGCCGCCGCGCTGCGGCTGCCGCCGTTCGAGGACGGGCTCGCCGGGGATCCGGTGGTCGAGCGCTGGTTCGCGGCGCTGGGCTCGGCGGACGGACGGATCCCGAGCGCGGGCGGTGCTGCTGCGGCCGATGTTCCGGTGGCCGGTGGCGCGGTGGGTGGGGGCGTGGCGGGTGGGGGCGAGCTGATCAGCTCGGGCGATCTGTTCAGTGCCGATGAGGAGGCCGCACTCGGGCGCCTCGCGGCCTCGCTGACCGCCTGGTACGCGAGCGGCGCCACGGCCACCGGCTCGCCGGTCCGGCTCTGCTTCCGCCTGGTCGAGCCGCTCGGCCCCGATCCGGCCGATCCCGCCGGGGGCGCGTCCGACGAGCACTTCCGGGTGGAGTTCCTGCTCCAGGCGGTCGCCGAGCCCTCGCTGCTGGTCCCGGCCGCCGATCTGTGGGCCGACGGCCCCGCGCTGGCCGCCTTCGGCCGGGTGGTGGACGATCCGCAGGCCGCGCTGCTCGCCGAACTGGACCGAGCCGCCCGCTGCCGGTCCGAGCTGCGTCCGGTGCTGCGCCGAGCCCGCCCGAAGGAGCTGCTGCTCGACCGCGTCGGTGCGCTCGACTTCCTGCGGGAGGCGGCGCCGGTGCTGACCGGCGCCGGCTTCGGCGTGCTGTTGCCCACCTGGTGGCAGCGCCGCCCACGGCTCGGCATGGCGCTCGCCGTCCGGACGACGGCCGCCGGGACGGTGCAGAGCACGGCCAGGATCGACCGGGACGACGTGGTCGCCTTCCGCTGGCAGGCCGCCCTCGACGGGCAGCCGCTCACCGCCGAGGAGCTGGCCGACCTGGCAGCGGCCAAGGAGGGCCTGGTCCGGGTGCGCGGCCAGTGGATCGAGGTGGACGCCCGGCAGATCGCGGCCGCCGTGGACTTCCTGGCCCGGGAGGGCAGCGGCGAGACCAGCCCCGACCGCCTGCTCCGCGAGGTGCTGGACCCGGGCGCGCTGGTCGCCGGGCTGCCCGTTGGCGCGATCACCGCGACCGGCGTCCTGGGTGACCTGCTCGCCGGACGCGGCACCCCCGAGGCCCCGGTGACGCTGCCGCCCGGCTTCGGCACCGCGCTGCGCCCGTACCAGGAGCGCGGTGTCGCCTGGCTGGACGCCTTGAGCCGGCTCGGCCTCGGCGCGGTGCTCGCCGACGACATGGGACTCGGCAAGACCGTCCAGACCCTGGCGCTGCTCGCCGCCGAGCACGCCCGCACCCCCGTTGCCGAGCGCCGGCCGACCCTGCTGGTCTGCCCGATGTCGCTGATCGGGAACTGGCGGCGGGAGACGGCCCGGTTCGCGCCGATGCTGCGGGTGCACGTCCAGCACGGCGCCGAACGCCCGACCGGGGCGGGCCTGGACGCGGCGGTCGCCGGTGCCGACCTGGTCATCACGACGTACGGCGTCGTGCAGCGCGAGGCCGAGCAGCTGCGCGCGATCGAATGGCGCCGGGTGATCGCCGACGAGGCGCAGACCGTGAAGAACAGCGCGACCGTGCAGTCCCGTGCGCTGCGCTCGATCCCGGCCCGGCACCGGATCGCGCTCACCGGCACGCCGGTCGAGAACCGGCTGGCCGAGCTGCACGCCGTGCTCGACTTCGCCAACCCCGGGCTGCTCGGCTCGGCCGCGGCCTTCCGGGAGCGCTACGCCATCCCGGTGGAGCAGCACGCCAATCCGGAACGGACGGCGGAACTGCGCCGCCGCACCGCGCCGTTCGTGCTGCGCCGCCGCAAGGGCGACCCCGGGGTGGCGGCCGAGCTGCCGGCCAAGCAGGAGATGACCGTCTGGTGCACGCTCACCGCCGAGCAGGTCGGCCTCTATCAGGCGGTGGTCGCCGATCTGCTGCACCGGCTGCGCGGACTCAAGGGCGTCGAGCGCAAGGGCGCGGTGCTCGGCGCGATCGGCCGGCTCAAGCAGGTCTGCAACCACCCGGCCCAACTGCTGCACGACGGATCGGCGGTGGCCGGACGCTCCGGCAAGCTCGCCCGCCTGGAGGAGACGCTGGCCACCGCGCTCGCCGAGGGCGACCGAGCGCTGGTCTTCACCCAGTACGCCGAGTTCGGCTCGCTGATCGAGCACCATCTCGCGCAGCGGCTGGGTACCGAGGTGCTCTACCTGCACGGCCGGCTCGGCGCCCGGCGGCGCCAGGAACTGATCGACCGGTTCCAGCAGCCGGACGGGCCCGGCGTCTTCCTGCTCTCGCTCAAGGCCGGCGGTACCGGACTGAACCTGACCGCTGCCAACCAGGTGATCCACCTGGACCGTTGGTGGAACCCGGCGGTCGAGCAGCAGGCCACCGACCGGGCCCACCGGATCGGGCAGCGCCGCGAGGTGCAGGTCCGCCGGTTCGTCTGCGCGGGCACGGTGGAGGAGCGGATCGCCGAGCTGATCGAGTCGAAGCGCGAGCTTGCCGAGACCGTGGTCGGCGGCGGCGAGCGATGGCTGACCGAGCTCTCGACCGGGGAGCTGCGGGAGCTGCTGACACTGTCGGAGGAGGCGATGGTCGAGTGAGCGGACACGATCGTGCTGCCGCCGGGCCGGTGGCTCAGGGGCGGCTGGCGGACTACTGGCGAGGCGACTTCGTGCTCCGACCGTACGAGGAGGACGGGCCGCGACCGGCCGCCCTGCTTCCGGTCGATCAGCTGGCCGCACCGGACATCACGGTCCGTGGCCGGAATCTTGCCGTGCTGCTCGGCCCGGTCTACCGGGCGCTGACCTCCTGAACGGCTTGACCCTCGACCAGGTCGAGCCAGCAGAGTCCTCGTCGTGGAGAGCGTGATGCGCAGCATCGGCCAACTGGCCCGGGAGAGCGGACTCAGTGTCAGTGCGCTGCGGTTCTACGACGGCGCCGGGGTCTTCGGCCCCGCGTGGGTGGACCCGCAGACCGGCTACCGCTGGTACGCCCCGGCCCAGCTCGCGGACGCCCGGCTGATCTGCCGACTGCGCCGGGTCGGCCTGCCGCTCGCCGAGATCCGGCTGGTGCTCGCAGCACCGGCCGGCTCGGAGGCCGCGCACCAGGTGCTGAACGGCCATCTGCGCCGACTTGAGGACGGCCTGGCCGATGCGCGACGCGAACTCTCCGCTGCCCGAGTCCTGCTCGACCAGAGGGAGCCTGCCATGACCGAGGAAACCGCTGCGGCATCGTCCGCACACACCGTCCGCCTCACCGTCGACCGCGCCGCGCTGGCCGCCGCGGTGGCGGCCGTCCGTTTCGCCGTCAGTGCCGACCCCGAGCGGCCGATGCTCGGCGGCGTGCTGTTCGACCTGGACGGCGAGGTGCTGCGGCTGGTCGCCACCGACCGCCACCGGATCGCGGTCGCCGAGGCCCCCGTGCGCGGGGCGGCGGCCGGTGCGCAGCTGAGCGTCCTGGTACCGACCGCGCTCGCCGACGAGATCGGCGCACTTGCGGTGGGCGGGGCGGGCGAAGGAGGTGGAGGCGAAGGGGATGGAGAGCTGGCGCTGGCGCTGGCCGGAACGCAGGTCCGGGCCGAGGCCGACGGCCGGCGGGTCGAGGGGCAGCACCTGGACCTCGACTTCCCCGACTACCGCCGACTGGTCCGGCTGACGGCCACTCATCGCGCCGAGGTCACCGCCGACGCGCTGCGCCGGGCCGTCCTCGACCTCCCCGCCGAGCCGGCCGCCCGGGATGCGGAGGCCGGGGACGCTCCGGTCGCCGTGCTCTCGGTGGGGGCGGACGGCGCGCTGCGCGTGCTGGCCCGCGACACCGAGCCGGAGCCCGAGTCGGAGCTTGAGCCGGAGCGCTTGCAGGTCGCGGTGAACCGGGAGTTCCTGCTGGAGGCGATCGCGGCCGGTTCCACCGGTCAGCTGGTCCTCGAACTCAGCGGGCCGATCAGCCCGCTCGCGATCCGTTCGGCCGGGCCCCGGAACGCCGAGCGCGACGGCACGTTCTCGCTGCTGATGCCGGTCCGGCTGAGCTGAGCTGACTTGAGCTGACTTGAGCTGACCTGAGGTGACCTGACGGGACGGTAGGGGCCGCAGTGCCGGCCGGCGCTGCGCGGTCACTCCCAGGTCGCGGACTCCGGGGCGACGCCGTGCGCCTCGGCATTCGCGAAGATCACGTCGCGCAGCCAGACGGCCATGCCCGGCGCGATGGCGTCGTAGTACTTGGCGAACCGGGGATCGTCGACGTACATCCGCCCGAGGCACACCTGCATCGAGTGGGTGCAGTCGAAGGACTTCGAGATCAGCGCGCGGTGCCGCTCCGCGAGCGCGTGCGCCTCGGCGGAGCCGGGTGCGGTGCCGGCGTTCTTCGCGGCGGCGAGGTCGGTGTTCAGCACCTCGAACGCAGCCGCGACGCGCTTCCAGTCCGCCGGTGTCCGCCGGGCGGCCCGCTCGGCGTACTGGGTCCACTGTGCGCTGTCGCCCCAGCGTTCCTCGGCCTCCTCGACCAGGGTGGGCTGCCAGTCGGCACCGAAGATTTCCACTTGCTCTTCCGGAGTCAATGTCATTCCTGTCTTCGACGCGTCCATCATGCGATCGACCGCGCCGACCATCTTCTGGAGGCGGGAGATGCGTTCCACGAGCTGTGACCGCTGCCGGCGCAGGTGGTCGCGCGCATCGGCGTTCGGATCGTCGAGGATCCGGCCGATCTCGGCGAGCGAGAACCCGAGCTCGCGGTAGATCAGGACCCGGTGTACCCGGGCGATGTCCTCACCCGAGTACACCCGGTACCCCGCCCTGGTGCGTCCGCCGGGGCGCACCAGGCCGGTCGCGTCCCAGTGGTGCAGCGTCTTCACGCTGACCCCGACGAGCGCGGCCGCCCGGCCGACGGTGAGCCCGTCGGGACCGGTCGGATCCTGCCCCTGGGCAGCGCTGGTGGCGGGAGCAGCGGGGACGTCGTGAGCGTCGCGGTCATCGCTGGTCATCGGCCCAGTCTTGCTCACCCCGCCGATGGAACCTCGATACCCATGGCCCGCAGGTTGTCCGCCCGCGCGCTGAGCGGATCGAGCGGTCGAGCGGCGGTCATCACGACCCGCGCGTTCTCCGGTGTGATGATCGTCAACTCGATCGAGTTCCACGGCATTTCCCTCGGCCCACTGGTGCAGCCCGGCAGCAGTTCCTCGCAGCGGGTGGCGATCTCGTCGATCTGGCTGAGGACGCAGGCGAAGCTGACGCTCATCGCCGGTGCTTCGTCGGCCTGCTCCGCCGGAGTCAGGAGGACGTCCTGGAAGGCCCACCGGCGAAGGTGGGTCAGCCGGTCCGGGATCGAGAACAGGTCGATGAAGCCGAGCCCGCACGTCCAGAACTCCCGCGAAGCGGCGAGGTCGCGTGTCGGGACGTTGAGGAACATCGGCATGCCGTAGTAGGCCCGGTAGATCTCGGGGGCAGCCGCATCGACGGCCGGGACCGGCACCGGGCTGGTGTATTCGCTCATGCGTCGATCGTCGAGCCTCCTGTTGCGTCAGGGTCAAGGCCGATCGGAGACGGCATCGGTCAGCCGCCGACGTAGGCCGCGAGGTGTTCGCCGGTGAGGGTGGCACGGGCGGCGACCAGGTCGGCGGGGGTGCCCTCGAAGACGATCCGGCCACCGTCGTGGCCGGCGCCGGGCCCGAGGTCGATGATCCAGTCGGCGTGCGCCATGACCGCCTGGTGGTGCTCGATGACGATGACCGACTTGCCGGAGTCGACGAGCCGGTCGAGCAGGCCGAGCAGTTGCTCGACGTCGGCGAGGTGCAGGCCGGTGGTCGGCTCGTCGAGGACGTAGATGCCGCCCTTCTCGGCCATGTGGGTGGCCAGCTTGAGCCGCTGCCGCTCGCCGCCGGAGAGCGTGGTGAGCGGCTGGCCGAGGGTGAGGTAGCCGAGCCCGACGTCGGCGAGCCGGTCGAGGATCCGGTGCGCCGCTGGCGTGCTCGCCTCGCCGGCGCCAAAGAACTCCTCGGCCTCGGTCACCGACATCGCGAGCACCTCGCTGATGTCGCGGCCGCCGAGGTGGTAGTCCAGCACCGAGGCCTCGAACCGCTTCCCCTCGCACTCCTCACAGGTGGTGGCGACGCCGGCCATCATCGCCAGGTCGGTGAAGATGACGCCGGCGCCGTTGCAGTTGGGGCAGGCGCCCTCGGAGTTGGCGCTGAACAGCGCCGGCTTCACGCCGTTGGCCTTCGCGAACGCCTTGCGGATCGGGTCGAGCAGGCCGGTGTAGGTCGCCGGGTTGCTCCGTCGTGAGCCGCGGATCGCGCCCTGGTCGATCGAGACGACACCCTCGCGGGCGGTCCCCGCACTGTTGACCAGCGACCCGTGGACCAGTGAGCTCTTGCCGGAACCCGCGACGCCGGTGATGACGGTCAGCACCCCGAGCGGGATGTCGACGTCGACGTCGCGCAGGTTGTGCGTCGTCGCGCCGCGGATCTCCAGAGTGCCGTTGGCCGTCCGCACCGTCTCCTTGAGGGCGGACCGGTCATCGAAGTGACGGCCGGTGATGGTGCCGCTGGTCCGCAACCCCGCCACGGTGCCCTCGAAGCAGACGGTGCCGCCCGCCGTACCGGCGCCGGGGCCGAGGTCGACGACGTGGTCGGCGATCGCGATCGTCTCCGGCTTGTGTTCCACGACGAGCACCGTGTTGCCCTTGTCCCGCAGCCGCAGCAGCAGGCCGTTCATCCGCTGGATGTCATGGGGGTGCAGGCCGACGGTGGGTTCGTCGAAGACGTAGGTGGTGTCGGTGAGCGAGGAGCCGAGGTGGCGGATCATCTTGACCCGCTGCGCCTCACCGCCGGACAGCGTGCCCGACGACCGGTCGAGCGAGAGGTAACCCAGCCCGATCTCGACGAACGAGTCGAGCGTCTGCTGCAGCGTGGCGAGCAGTGGCGCCACCGACGGCTCGTCGAGGCCGCGGACCCATTCGGCCAGGTCGCTGATCTGCATCGTGCAGGCGTCGGCGATGCTGATCTTGCCGATCCGGGAGGACCGGGCCGCCTCGCTCAGCCTGGTGCCGTCGCACTCGGGACAGACCGTGAAGGTGACCGCCCGGTCCACGAACGCCCGGATGTGCGGCTGCATCCCCTCGCGGTCCTTGGCGAGGTAGGACTTCTGGATCCGCGGGATCAGGCCCTCGTAGGTCATGTTGATGCCCGCGATCTTCATCCTGACCGGCTCGTGGTGGAGGAAGTCGTGCAGCTCCTTCTTGGTGTACTTGCGGATCGGCTTGCCCGGATCGTAGAAGCCCGACTCGCTGTAGAGCCGGTAGTTCCAGCCACCCGACGTGTAGCCGGGGATGGTGAGTGCGCCCTCGGCGAGCGACTTGGAGTCGTCGTAGAGCTGGGTGAGGTCGATGTCGGAGACCGCGCCGCGGCCCTCGCAGCGCGGGCACATGCCGCCGGTGATGCTGAAGCTGCGCCGCTCCTTCACGGTCTTCCCGCCGCGCTCGAGCGTGACCGCACCCGCTCCGCTGATGGACGGGACATTGAAGGAGAACGCCTTGGGCGAGCCGATGTGCGGCCGCCCGAGCCGGCTGAAGAGGATGCGGAGCATCGCGTTGGCGTCCGTGGCGGTGCCGACCGTGGAGCGGGGGTCAGCGCCCATCCGCTGCTGGTCGACGATGATCGCGGTCGTCAGCCCGTCGAGCACGTCGACCTCGGGCCGGGCCAGCGTCGGCATGAAGCCCTGCACGAAGGCGCTGTACGTCTCGTTGATCAGCCGCTGCGACTCCGCGGCGATGGTGTCGAAGACCAGTGAGCTCTTGCCCGAGCCGGAGACCCCGGTGAACACCGTCAGCCGGCGCTTGGGGATCTGGACGCTGACGTCCTTGAGGTTGTTCACCCGCGCGCCGTGCACGCGGATCAGATCGTGGCTGTCGGCAACGTGCGCCGCAGCGGTCTGCGTGTCCGACCTCGTGGCCCTGCTCATCGTCTCTCCACCCGTTGGGCGGAGCCGCCCTCGCGGTCTCCGCCGGCGTCGCCTGGCTCGATCCAACCAGCTTCGAGCACCGTGGCGACCGGCGCTTCTCCAAAGCTGCTCACTTCCGGCCGGGCAGAATTTCGACGGAACGCGGCCGGTGCGGGCGGCGCGGCCGTGGGTCGGCAGCGGCGACGAGCAGCGGCGGTGACGGGCAACCTGACCGCGCGACGCGCTAGCCAGCCTGCTTGCATTTGCAAGCAGAGCGGCGCAGCATGGGGCCATGGCTTCACTGAAGGTGGGCTCGCTGGGTGAGTACATCCGGGAGCAGCGGCGCTCTGCGCAGTACTCGTTGCGCCAGTTGGCGGAGGCTGCGGGTGTGTCGAACCCGTATCTCAGCCAGATTGAGCGGGGACTGCGCAAACCGAGCGCGGAGATCCTGCAGCAGATCGCGAAGGCGCTGCGGATCTCGGCGGAGACGCTGTACGTCCAGGCGGGGATTCTGGAGGAACGGCCCGCGAGCGGCTCCGACCTGCGGGTGGCGATCCTGGCGGACACGGCGATCAGCGAGCAGCAGAAGCACGCGCTGCTGGCGGTGTACGACGCCTTCGTGAAGGAGAACGAGGCCGACCGGGGCTGAGCAGCAGCCTGGCGGAGGACGGATGGAGAGGACGAGTCGGATGACCACCACCGATGAGATCAGGAACGAGATCCGCAAGACCCTGAGCGACCCGACGCCGCTCTACGCGCTCGCCGGTGCGGGCGACCTCGCGTACGAGAAGCTGCGTGAGGTGCCCGGGCGGGTGGAGGCGCTGGCCGGGGACCGGAAGGCGGCCGCGGAGCTTGCCACGGCGCGGCTGCAGGAGGCCCAGGCGAAGCTGACCGAGGCCCAGGGCAAGCTGGCCGGCACGGTCACCACGCTGCCGACCGACCTCAAGGTGCTCCAGGAGAAGGCGCAGACCTTCGCGCTTCAGCAGGTGGGCCGGGCCGCCGAGTTCGCGGTCAAGGCGAAGGAGGTCTACGACGAGCTGGCCGAGCGCGGCAAGGGCGTCGTGGAGAAGGGCCGGCCGGCTCCGGCCGAGGCCGAGGCCGTGACCATCGAGGTGGAGCGCGTGGACCTGGCCGAGGAGAAGCAGGCCGGGGCGGACGCGGTGGACGCTGCGGACACCGCGGACAAGGGCGAGAAGCCGGCAGCGGCCAAGAAGGCAGCTCGGGCGCGGAAGACCTCGCCGTCGGGTGGCAAGGAGGCCTGAACGGCCGGGCTGGAGGCGGCCGGGCGAGCCGGGCGGGCACCTCGCAGGCGCCTGGCACGTTGAGCCGTTGTCGGGCGCCCGGGCGTGTCAGGATTGTTGGCAGTGGACGTGGGAAGTCAGGGTGTGGTGACGGTGGCGCGGTTCTAGTGAGGAGACCCTGGTGGGCACGTTCGTGAACTTCGACTTCCTCAACCCGTTCTGGTGGTTGTCGGCCGGGATCATCCTGTTCAAGGCCGTCGCGCTGGTGGACGCGGCCAGCCGGCGTGAGGACGCCTACCGTGCGGCGGACAAGAAGACCAAGCCGTTCTGGCTGATCGTGCTGGCGATCGCGCTCGGGCTCGACCTGCTCTTCGGAGCCAACTTCATCGGCAGCTTCCTGACGCTGGCCGGTCTGGTCGCCGCGATCGTCTACATGGTGGACGTCCGCCCGGCGATCAAGGCGCTGACGGACGGCCGGGGGCGCGGCAACCGCCGGACCCCCACCCGGCCCTGGTGACGCGGCCGGGTGAGGCCGAGTGAAGCCGAACAAGCACGCGAGGTGGGACGGCTGACGGAGCCGGGCTCCGTCAGCCTCTGTACGCCGCCGCTGTCACCCCATCAGCCGGGCCGGCTGGTTGCGCTCCAGTAGCAGTACCGCGACGTCGTCGGTGAGTGCGCCGCCGTTGAGTTCCTCGACCTCGGCGAGGGCGCTGTCGACGAGGCGACCACGGCTCAGGCCGTGCGACTGGTGGTCGCCGATCAGGCCGATCAGCCCGTCCTGTCCGAGCCGGGGGGAGCCGGCGCCGACCCGGCCCTCGATCAGGCCGTCGGTGTAGAGCAGCAGGCTCCAGCCCGGTTGCAGCTCCAGGTGGTGCGGCGGCCAGCTGGCCTCGGTGTCGTCGCAGGGGAGCAGGCCCAGGGCCGGGCCGGCCTGGTCGCTCGGCAGCACGACCGGGCGCTGGTCCGGGCTCAGCAGCAGCGGGGCCGGGTGGCCTGCCAGGTAGACCTGGGCGTACTCGACGGCCGGGTTGTCGGAGGGCAGCGGCTGCTGGCCGATGCCGGGGCCCGGCCGGTCGCCGGTGGCACGGTTGCCGGTGGTCGCACGGCGGTGGCCGGGGGTGGCCCCGCCGGGGGGCGCGTCAGGGGTGATGACGAGCATGCAGAGCGTCGCGAAGATCTCGTCGCTGCGGCGCTCGTGTTCCAGTACGTGCTGCAGGGTGGTGAGCAGGGTCTGGCCGGTCAGGCCGGCGAAGACCAGGGTGCGCCACGCTATCCGCAGCGCGACGCCGAGCGCGGCCTCGTCGGGGCCGTGGCCGCAGACGTCGCCGATGACCACGTGGACCGTGCCGTCGTCGGTGCGCACGGCGTCGTAGAAGTCGCCACCGAGCAGCGCGCGGCGGCGGCCGGGCCGGTAACGGCGGGTGAAGGAGAGGTCGGCGCCCTCCAGCAGCGGCGTGGGCAGCAGGTGGCGCTGCAGCCGGGCGTTCTCCTGCCCGCGCAGCTCGGCTTCGACCAGGCGGCGCTGTGATTCGTCGGCGCGCTTGCGTTCGACGGCGTAGCGCAGCGCGCGGGCCAGCAGCGGGCCGTCGGTCTCGTCCACGGTGAGGAAGTCCTGGGCGCCGGCGGCCACGGCGGCGGCGCCGAGCTGCGTGTCGGCGGCGTCGGTCAGCACCACCACTGCGGCGGCCGGTGCGCGGCGTAGCAGTTCGCGCAGGCCGTCGAGCGGGCCGGCGGGCGGAGTGCCGAGTGCGCTGCCGGGGGCGCCGGCCGGGCCGGCCGTGCCGGTCCGGGCGGGGGCCGGTGCCGCGAGGTCGAGCAGTACGCAGCTGAAGTCGACCGGTCGGGTGCGACCGCGCCGGCCGCCGGTCGGGCTGAGCAGGGCCGCGGCCTGCTCCAGGCCGTGCGCCCAGTAGAGCTCCACCGGGATGTCGATCGCGCCGACCAAGTCTTCGATCAGTCGGTCGGCGGCGGTGTCGTTCTGCACCACGAGGAGTCGTAGCGGCCCGTGGCTGCGGTCGGTGCCGGTGCGGTCGGTGATGCTGCGGTCGCTGGTGCCGCGATCCGGGTGGCGGCGATCGGCGTGCGGATGATCGGCGCCGGCACGGTCGGCGGTCGGGCGCAGCGTGGAGCGCGGGCCGGGCAGGGCGAGCCCGGCGCGCGAGGCCGCAGGGTCCTCCTCGCTGCGGTTGCGGGCACGGCGGCCGCCGTCACCCGGTCCCGAGCCGTCGCGCTCGGCGACGTCGGTGAGCTCGCCGTAAGCGCTGAAGCGGTCGAGGTCGTGCAGCCCGTTCAGGCCCGCGTCGCCGCTGGGGGAGGCGGCTGCGTCCGGGCAGGGGGCACTGACTCGCTGGCGCACGCCAGCCACTGCCGGGGCTCCGGACCGGCAGTCGGTGCCTGGTCCTTGCCCGTCTCCCGAAGCGGGCACGGATGGTTCCTCCCTTTCCCTGACGGGGTAACGGCTGCGATCCGTACGCAGTGCCCGGGCGGCACCGCCAGTCAGGGAACTCTTCGCGACCATAACGTGATCTCCGGGGATTTCCTTGGCTGGTCGGCGTGGATGTGGCTATTGCCACGCAGGTGGCGGGCGTAGTGGCTAGCGTGCGGGGTGGACTGACGGGTACCGGCCGGGCCGACTGCTCGGCCTGACGGAGGGTTGACGGTGACGCAGATCACGCTGGTGCAGGGTGACATCACGCGGCAGGAGGTGGACGTGGTGGTGAACGCGGCCAACCAGTCCCTGCTGGGCGGCGGCGGCGTGGACGGCGCGATCCACCGGGCGGGCGGCCCGGAGATCCTCGCCGACTGCCGTCGGCTTCGGGCCTCGCACTACGGCAAGGGCCTGCCGACGGGGCGGGCGGTGGCGACGACGGCCGGGCGGCTGCCGGCCCGGCAGGTGGTGCACACGGTCGGACCGGTGTACCGGGAGGAGCAGTACGAGCAGTTGGCGGAGCTGTTGGCCTCCTGCTACCGGGAGTCGCTCCGGCTGGCGGCGGAGCTGGGTGCCCGGAGCGTGGCCTTTCCGGCGGTGTCGGCCGGCATCTACGGCTGGCCGATGGAGGATGCGGCGCGGATCGCGCTGTCGACGGTGGTGGCGGAGCTGAGGGCGGGCGAGTCGCGGGCGGACGAGGCGATGGCCGGCGTGGCCGAGGTGCGGTTCGTGCTGTTCGGTGCGGAGGCGTACGAGACCTTCGCGCGCGTATGGGAGGGCATGGAGCGGGAGGGCCTGGAGGGGGAGCCCAGCGGGCAGCAGGGCCCGACTGGCTGATGAAAGTCGCAGTCTGAACGAATCAAGGAGCGTCATCCGGTGCGCTCCCATAGTGGCCTGAGGGGGCGTCAACTCGCCAGCGGTATTCGATAACTCGTTCGAGTGAATTGAACGGGCGAACCAGCTGACCGAACGGCCGCGCGCCGGGGCACCCGGGGATGCCTCGCGGCACATCGGCGCACGTCAGGGCACGTCAGGGCGCGTCGGCGCAGGTCGGCGCGGGTCAGGGCGCCAGCGCCGCCCACGGCAGCGTCGCCTCGCCCTGCCGCCACCGCCCCCGGGCGTCGACCAGCGGCCACTGCCCGGCCAGCGCGGTACAGGCGGCCACCCAGCGCTGCCGCGCACCGAACGCCCCGTACGGCGCCGCCGCCGCCCAGGCCCGGTCGAAGTCGGTGAGGAAGCCGTGCACCGGCCGGCCCGGCACGTTGTGGTGGATCAGCGCCTTGGGCAGTCGCTCGGCCAGATCGGACGGCCGCTCCAGGCCGGCCAGCCGGGCCGCGAAGGTCACCGTGCGGGGCCCCTCCGGGCCGAGCGCGACCCAGACGTGCCGGCGGCCGATCTCGTCGCAGGTCCCCTCGACCAGCAGTCCGCCGGGCGCGAGCCGGTCGCACAGCCGCTCCCAGACCGCCTCGACCGCCTCCTCCTCGTACTGCCGCAGCACGTTCGCGGCCCGGATCAGCTGGGCCGAGCCGCCGTCCAGCGGGACCTCGAAGCCACCGCGCCGGAAGGTCAGCGCCGGCGGCGCCGCGTAGGGCAGGGCGGCGGCGACCCGGGTGGGCTCGATCTCGATCCCGACCGTCCGGATGTCACCGCGGACCGTGCGCAGCCGGCCGTGCAGCTCGACCGCCGTCCACGGCGCCGCGCCGTAGCCGAGGTCCACGGCGACCGGCGGCTGCTCGGCGGTCCGCAGCGACCGGCCGAGCGTGTGCACGATCCAGCGGTCCATCCGGCGCAGCCGATTGGTGTTGGTGGTGCCGCGGGTGACGGTGCCGACCGGGCGCGCGGGGGCGCCGGGACGCACGCGGGAACCGGGAGAGCTGGCCATTCCCGCAAGGGTACGGGGACCGGCGGCGAAGGCAGCAGCGGGAGCCGGGCGAGCGCCGGCGGCGGGGCGGGCCGCGGTGCACGGCCGGCGCCGCGGGGCTGTAGCGCGGGTAACACGGCGAATCCCGCCGGGGCGGGAATGCGAAGTCCCCTGCGGGGGTTGTCAGCCAGTTGAACCTCGGAAAAGGCCGATCGCGCAGACTCAGGAAGCAGACCAGGAAGGCGTCACCCAGGTGATCCAGCACCCCGTGTCGACGAAGTGGCGTGACCGCCAGGGCCAGCCGGCCCGCGCCCGGCTGCACGCCCTGACCGCCGGTCGTGGCCGCCGCCCGCGGCGGATAGCGATGCTGAGCGTGCACACCTCGCCGCTGCACCAGCCGGGCACGGGCGACGCGGGCGGGATGAACGTCTACATCGTCGAGCTGGCCAAGCGCCTGGCCGCGCTCAACATCGAGGTCGAGGTCTTCACCCGGGCCACCGCGTCCGATCTGGCACCGGCCGTCGATCTGGCGCCCGGTGTGCTGGTGCGGCACGTCACGGCCGGGCCGTACGAGGGCCTGGTCAAGGAGGACCTGCCGGCCCAGCTCTGCGCGTTCACGCACGGCGTGCTGCGCACCGAGGCGGGCCACCGGCCGGGCCACTACGACCTGGTGCACTCGCACTACTGGCTCTCCGGCCAGGTCGGCTGGCTGGCGGCGGAGCGCTGGGGCGTGCCGCTGGTGCACACCATGCACACCATGGCGAAGGTGAAGAACGCCGCGCTGGCCGAGGGCGACACACCCGAGCCGGCGGCCCGGGTGATCGGCGAGACGCAGGTGGTCGAGGCCGCCGACCGGCTGATCGCCAACACGGCGGACGAGGCCGGCGAGCTCTCGGCCCACTACGGCGCCCGCAGCGACCAGCTCGCGGTCGTGCATCCGGGGGTCAATCTGGACGTCTTCCGGCCGGGGGACCAGCAGGCCGCCCGGGCCGCGCTCGGCCTGCCGCAGGACGCCGCGGTGCTGCTCTTCGCGGGCCGGATCCAGCCGCTGAAGGCGCCCGACGTGCTGCTCAAGGCGGTGGCCGTGCTGCTGGAACGGCGCCCCGAGCTGCGCGAGACGCTGGTGGTGCCGGTGGTCGGCGGTCCGTCCGGGACGGGGCTGGCCGAGCCGAAGAGCCTGCAGAAGCTCGCCGCGCAGCTCGGCATCGGCGACGTGGTCCGGTTCCACCCGCCGGTCGGGCAGCCGCAGCTCGCCCAGTGGTACCGGGCGGCAACGGCGCTGGTGATGCCCTCGTACAGCGAGTCCTTCGGGCTGGTCGCGCTGGAGGCACAGGCGTGTGGGACGCCGGTGGTGGCCGCGGCGGTCGGCGGGCTGCCGGTCGCGGTCCGGGACGGCGAGACGGGCACGCTGGTGCACGGCCATGATCCGGCCGACTGGGCGCGGGCGCTGGAGCCGTACGCGACCCGGCCCGAGCTGGTCGGCCGGCAGGGCGTGGCGGCGGCGCGGCATGCGGCGGGCTTCGGCTGGGGTGCGGCGGCGGCCGCCACCGCCGAGGTGTACGCGGGTGCGCTGGCCAGTCCGGCCGGGAGGCTCGGCCTGGCCCGCCGCAAACCGGCCTGAGGTCTGAGGCCACTGCGTGGGCAGGGGGAGGCGTCGAGCAGCGGCGTCCGGCGGCGGTCGACCGTGGTGGGGAGCAGCGGACGACGGGTACCAGCCGGTAACGTCACCGGCATGGCAACCCGTACCAAGGACGAGGCCCTGCGACTGCTCGGCGCCGCGCTCGACGAGGCCGGCGTGCGCTGGGAGCCGGCCGTCAGCGACCCGTACACGCTGGTCGCGACGCTCCCCGGCACCCGGAAGCTGAGCACCACCTGCGCGCTGCGGGTCGGCGACCACACGCTCTCGCTGAACGCGTTCGTGATCCGCCGCGCCGACGAGAACCATGAGGCGGTGTTCCGCTGGCTGCTGGAGCGCAACACCCGGATGAACGGCATGGCGTACGCGCTCGACGCGCTCGGCGACGTCTACCTGACCGGCCGGCTGCCGCTCGACGCGGTCACCGCCGACAGCGTGGACCAGCTGCTGGGCACGGTGCTGGAGAACGCCGACGAGCCGTTCAACACGCTGCTGGAGCTGGGCTTCGCCTCGGCGATCCGGCGCGAGTGGGAGTGGCGGACCAAGCGCGGCGAGTCGACCCGCAACCTGGAGGCCTTCACCCACCTGGCCGGACCGCGTACGGAGTAAGCGGAGTAGGAGTAGCGGTGTAGCGGAGTAGTGGCAGCCGTCGTGAGCAGCCGCTACGAAGCGGTGGCCGCCGCTGGCGCGCCGGACACGCAGTCCGTATCGCCGTCGCCACCCGCACGGCCGGTGCCGGCGCTGCCGACCTCGGGAACGGCAGCCGCGCCGCCGACCGCTTCGGCCTCGGCAGCCATGGCGCCGGCGTCGCGCATCGCGTCGACGCGGCGGCCGACCGCCAGGTACCCCAGTGCGGTGACGGTGCCGACCGCCGCGCAGGCGGCCCAGACCGCCGCCCCGCCGGCCCGGTCCAGCAGCACGCCGCCGGCGGCCGGGCCGAGGAAGCTGGCGCCCGACCAGGCCAGCGACATCACGCCCTGGTAGCGACCGCGGGCGTGGGTGGGCGAGAGCTCGGCGGCCAGGCCCATCGAGGTGGGCGCCTGGACGATCTCGCCGATCGTCCAGATCGCCACGGTCAGCGCGAAGAAGAGTGCCGAGCCGCCGGCGAACGCGGTGAGCCCGTATCCCCAGCCGACCAGCAGCGAGCCGACCAGCAGCAGCGGGCCGCGGCCGCGTCCCTGGAGCATCCGGGTGACCGGGATCTGCAGCAGCACGATGAGCAGACCGTTCAGTCCGATCACCAGGCCGTACTGCGTGGTGCTCAGCCCGGCCTTGCCCATGTCCACGGCGAGCGTGGTGCTGCCCTGCTGCAGCATCAGTGCGAACCCGAAGGTCAGCCCGACCAGCGCCATGTACTGCCGGTCGCGGAAGACCGTGCCCAGGCTGATGTCGGCGACCGCCTCGGCCCGGGTCGGTGCGGTGGCCCGGGTCGGCGCGGTGGGCCGGGTCTCCGGGAGCTTGGCGAAGACCACGATCGCGCACAGCAGCGTGCTGGCCCCGTCCACCAGGAAGAGCGTGAGGTAGCCGTGCGCCGCGATCAGGCCGGCCACCGCCGCCGAGACGCCGAAGCCGATGTTGATCGCCCAGTAGTTGAGCGAGAAGGCCCGCACCCGGTCGGCGGCCGGCACCACGTCCGCGATGATCGCGGAGATCGCCGGGCGGGACGCGTTGTTGCTGAGACCGGTGAGGAAGGCCACCGCGGCGATCATCACCTGTCCGTCGGCGAAGCCGAGTGCCACCGTGCTGGCGGCGGTGAGCAGCTGGGCGGCGAGCAGGGTGGGCCGGCGGCCGATCCGGTCCGCGAGCACCCCGCCGACCAGGGCCGCGATCGCCGAGCCCAGCCCGAAGAGCGAGGCGACCAGGCCGGCGTAGGAGGCCGAGTAGCCGCGGTCGGCCGTGAGGTAGAGCGCCAGGAACGTCACCACGAAGCCGCCGAGCCGGTTGACCAGGGTCGACGTCCAGAGCCACCAGAACTGGCGCGGCAGTCCGCCGACCGACTCGATGGCGGCGGCGCGCAAGCGCGCGGGCAGCAAGGGGGACAGCGCGGGCATGGGGCTCCCTGGCGGCAGGCGTCCGGGCGGCGGCGCTGGGGGAACCGCGCAGCAGGACGTAAGTGGTGCGATGCGAGAACGCACATTACTCAGCTGCCTGTGGCCCTGCTACTCGTTATTTCGCTCCACTAAGCTGTGCGCCATGGCTGACACGACCTACCGACTCATCCTGCTCCGCCACGGCGAGAGCGAGTGGAACCAGAAGAACCTCTTCACCGGCTGGGTCGATGTCGACCTCAACGAGAAGGGCGAGAAGGAGGCCGCACGCGGTGGCGAGCTGCTCGCCGCCGAGGGCTTCTTCCCGGACGTGGTGCACACCTCCCTGCTGCGCCGCGCGATCCGCACCTCGCAGATCGCGCTGGACAAGGCCGACCGGCACTGGATCCCGGTCAGCCGCAGCTGGCGCCTGAACGAGCGCCACTACGGTGCGCTGCAGGGCAAGGACAAGGCCCAGACGCTGGCCGAGTTCGGCGAGGAGCAGTTCCAGCTGTGGCGCCGCTCGTACGACACCCCGCCGCCGGTGCTGGCCGACGACAACGAGTTCTCGCAGGCCGGTGACGCCCGCTACGCCGACATCCCGAGCGAGCTGCGCCCGCGCACCGAGTGCCTCAAGGACGTCGTCGAGCGGATGCTGCCGTACTGGTACGACGCGATCGTCCCGGACCTGGCGAACGGCCGGACCGTGCTGGTCACCGCGCACGGCAACAGCCTGCGCGCGCTGGTGAAGCACCTGGACGGGATCTCGGACGAGGCCATCGCCGGGCTGAACATCCCGACCGGCATCCCGCTGGTGTACGAGCTGGACGCCGACTTCAAGCCGGTCGTCGCCGGTGGGCGCTACCTCGACGCCGAGGCCGCCGCGGCCGCGATCGAGGCCGTGAAGAACCAGGGTAAGAAGTAAGCGCAGACTCCTGCGGACGCGGGGGGGGGGGGGGGGGGGAGGGGGGGGGGGGGGGGGGAGGGAGGGGGGATGGAGAAAGAAGCCTCCTAGGAACGGTTTGGGTCCTAGCCCCAAAAACCGCCCGCCCCCACGCGCGTGGTGGGACGGGTGTGCGGGGTGCGGGCGGACGGCCCGAGGTGGTGAGCCCGAGGCGGTGAGCCCGAGACGCTGGGCGTGTGGTGGGGCGTGGGGTGGCGCGAGTGGTGAGCCAGGTGGTGGCTCAGTGGCCGCAGCAGCCGCCGGTGACACCGCCGCACTGGCAGGGGGCGCCGGACTGGCAGCCGCAGCCGCAGCCCGCGCTGCAGCCGCAGGCGCCGAGCAGCGGCAGGGTCACCCGGGCGGGACGGTGCGCCGGCTCGGCGGGGCGGGG
Source organism: Kitasatospora sp. NEAU-69 (assembly GCF_057158765.1). Taxonomy (NCBI): domain Bacteria; kingdom Bacillati; phylum Actinomycetota; class Actinomycetes; order Kitasatosporales; family Streptomycetaceae; genus Kitasatospora; species Kitasatospora sp. NEAU-69. Next base: position 58,767 of record NZ_JBWXUE010000014.1, on the reverse strand, counting down.
CGTCGCAGTGGGCCGGGCGGGAGTGGTGGTCATGGTGCTGAGCCCTCCTCGATCGGGGCAGACGAGGTGGTGACCTGCCTGCTCCACGAGTGAAGCCCGCCCGCTGACAGGGCGTCAACGGGCGCGGGGGGGGGGGGGGGGGGGGGGGGGGGGGGTGTTCCCCCCCCCCCCCCCCCCCCCCCCGCGACTACGTTTAATCGGCGAGCTGCCGATTCCGGCGAGCGGCCTGATTCCGGTTACTCGGCCGCGATCGGGCTCTCGTCCGGCACGAACTCGCCCGCGTGCTCGCCGGTCACCAGGAAGACCACGCGCTTGGCCACCGAGACGGCGTGGTCGGCGAAGCGCTCGTAGTACCGGCCGATCAGGGTGACGTCGACGCCGGTCTCGATGCCGTGCTGCCAGCGGTCGTCGATCAGGTGGGCGAACAGCTCGCGGTGCAGCGCGTCCATCGCGTCGTCGTCGCGCTCCAGCTGCAGCGCCGCGTCCACGTCCTTGGTCGCGATGACCTGGCCGGCCTTGGACACCAGGCGCTGGGCGAGCTGGCCCATCTCCAGGATCGTCGACTGCAGGTCGCCCGGGATGGCGGTCTCGGGGTAGCGCAGCCGGGCCACCTTGGCGACGTGCCGGGCCAGGTCGCCGCAGCGCTCCAGGTCGGCGCTCATCCGCAGCGAGGTGACCACGATGCGCAGGTCGGTGGCGACCGGCTGCTGGCGGGCGAGCACGTCGATCGCGCGGTTCTCCAGCTCGTGGTGGAGCGCGTTGACCTTGTCATCGGCCGCGATCACGCTCTCGGCCAGTGCCAGGTCGGCGTCGAGCAGCGCTGTGGTGGCACGGCCCATGGCCGAGCCGACCAGCCGGGCCATCTCGACCAGGCCGTCGCCGATCGAGTCGAGTTCCTCGTGGTACGTGTCGCGCATGCGCTTCTTCTTTCTGAGTAGCTCTGTCGGTTGGCGGTGCCGACCGGCCGCCGTCGCCCGTTTCCCGAGCGCGTGGCCGCTGCGGTGGCGCGCATCGTACGCGCGTCACTGACCCACATGGGCTGCATCGGCAAGACTGGGCCGTCCGGGCGACGACCCACGGCCGCCCCAGTGAATCGACGGCTACCTGAAGGTGAATTCTCGGCAACGCGCGGCCGATGCCTTGATCTGACGCTTACGGAGCGCACGGCTCGTGCGCTTAGTCTGGTCGGCATGGACGTGAATGTGGCCGCCGCCGCTGCCTGCGCCATCGCCGGGCTCGGTGTCGGCCTCACGGCCTCCATCGCCTTCCGCTGGAGTGAACGTGAGCAGGGCCGCGGCGGGAACAGCGGCAACGGCAGAAGAAGTGGCGCGACAGCAGTGAACTCTCCCCTCCAGGACCCGGTCCTGCCACCCGGTGTGGACACGGTGCTCTCGGTGCTGCGGTCCTGCGCGATCGTGCTCGGCGACGGCGACGAGGTGGTCAAGGCCAGCTCCGTCGCGTACTCGATGGGCCTGGTCCGGGGCGGTGCGCTGGCCGTCGAGCCGATGCTCGCGCTGGCCCGGGCGACCCGCCGCGACGGCGAGATCCGCCAGGCCGAGCTGGAGGTCCCGCGCCCCGGCGTGGCACGGGCCGGCGAGCCGCTCGCGGTCTCGGTCCGGGTGGCGCCGCTGGGCTCGAGGCTGGTGCTGGTGCTGGTCGAGGACCAGACCGAGCGGCGCCGGATCGAGGCGGTCCGGCGGGACTTCGTGGCCAACGTCAGCCATGAGCTCAAGACCCCGGTCGGCGCGCTCTCGCTGCTCTCCGAGGCGGTGGCCGACGCGGCCGACGACCCGGAGGCGGTGCAGCGCTTCGCCGGCCGGATGCAGATCGAGGCGACCCGCCTCGCCAGCCTGGTCCAGGAGATCATCGACCTGTCCCGGGTCCAGGACGACCAGCTGATGATGGACCCCGAGCCGGTCGCGGTGGACGAGCTGATCGCCGAGGCGATCGACCGCTGCCGCCAGCAGGCCGCCGCGAAGCAGATCCACATCGCGTCGGGCGGCATTCCCGGCCTCTACCTGTACGGTGACCGGGGCCAGCTCGCCGCGGCACTGGGCAACCTGGTCGAGAACGCCGTCAACTACAGCCCGCCGCGGACCCGGGTGGCGATCGCCACCCGCCGGATAGCCAGCGCCGCCGCGATCGGCGAGGCCGACGGCGAGCTGATCGAGATCTCGGTGACCGACCAGGGCATCGGCATCTCGGAGAAGGACCGCGAGCGGATCTTCGAACGTTTCTACCGGGTGGACCCGGCTCGCTCCCGGGCGACCGGCGGCACCGGCCTGGGCCTGTCGATCGTCAAGCACGTGGCGGCCTCGCACGGCGGGACCGTCTCGGTCTGGAGCGTCGAGGGCCAGGGCTCCACCTTCACCGTCCGGCTGCCCGCCGGGCAGAACCCCGAGCCGGCCGAGCCGGTGACCAACGAACCCCCAACCGCAACCCCCCTTCCTGCCCCGGAGGCCCGATCGTGACCCGAGTACTGGTGGTCGAGGACGAGGAGTCGTTCAGCGACGCCCTGTCGTACATGCTTCGCAAGGAGGGATTCGAGGTGGCCGTCGCGGCCACCGGCCCGGACGCGCTGGAGCAGTTCGAACGGAACGGCGCCGACCTGGTGCTGCTCGACCTGATGCTGCCCGGGCTGCCCGGCACCGAGGTCTGCCGCCAGCTGCGGGTGCGTTCCAACGTGCCGGTGATCATGGTGACCGCCAAGGACAGCGAGATCGACAAGGTCGTCGGGCTGGAGATAGGCGCTGACGACTACGTCACCAAGCCGTACTCCACCCGTGAGCTGGTCGCCCGGATCCGCGCGGTGCTGCGGCGCCGCGGCGAGGACGGTGGCCAGGTCGGCGACGGCGGCGGGCCCGGCGCGCTGGAGGCCGGTCCGGTCCGGATGGACGTCGACCGGCACGTGGTGACGGTGGACGGCGCCAAGGTCGACCTGCCGCTCAAGGAGTTCGACCTGCTGGAGATGCTGCTGCGCAACGCGGGCCGGGTGCTCACCCGGATGCAGCTGATCGACCGGGTCTGGGGCGCCGACTACGTCGGTGACACCAAGACGCTGGACGTGCACGTGAAGCGGCTGCGGGCGAAGATCGAGCCGGACCCGGGCGCGCCGCGCTACCTGGTCACGGTCCGTGGCCTCGGCTACAAGTTCGAGCCGTAAACCCGGCTGCGGCAGCCACGCCGGCTGCCGGGTACGACTGAGGGCCGCCACCTCCCGGATTCGGGGGGCGGCGGCCCTCAGTCGTACGCCGGGTCTGCGGTCGAACGGCCGCGGTCGAACAGCAGTCCGGCCGCGGTCGAACGGGCGTCAGTGCGCGGAGGCGGACGCGGACGCGGAAGCCGAGGCGCCGGCGGAGGCGCTCGCCGAGCCGCCGGCCGGAGCCGAAGCAGCACCCGAGGCCGGGGCGGAGGCCGCCGAGCCGGAGGCCGGAGCCGATGCCGGGGCGGACGCAGAGGCGGAGCCCGAGGCAGCAGCGGAGGCGGAGGCGGAGCCGCTCGCGGAGGCCGAGGCGGCACCGGACGGCGCGGCCGAGCCCGAGGCGGATGCCGACGCGGAGGCGGCGGCCGGGGCGAACGACGAGTAGTAGCCGATCGCCGGGGTGACCTGGGCCTGGGCGCTGACCTTGCCGGCCGTCGCGAAGGAGAAGGAGGTCGGCTCGAAGCCGCCCACCGTCAGCGTCGCCGAGGTCAGGTGCGCGGCCGGCTGGCCCTCGCCGCCGAGCAGCACCGCGCCGCCGGCCGGGATCGTCACGCTGCTGAGCGGGGCGCCGGTCGGGTCGGTGAAGGTGGCCGTCGAGGAGTCCACGGTCAGCGACTGCAGCGTCTCGGCGGCGGAGCCCGTGTTGCTGATGTTGACGGTGACGTTGGCCGGGCCGGGCTGGCCGTTGGCCTGCATCGGGTCGGTGACGACCACGATGGCGTTGAGCTTGATGTTGCCCAGGGAGGTCGCCGGGCTGTTGGGCTTGATCTGCAGCGTCTCCGCGCTGGTTCCGGCAGAGCAGGCGGACAGCGAGACGGCTGCGAAGGCAAGAACGAGGGCGGCAGTGCCGCCGCGTCGAAGGCTGCGGCTCACGGCGGCGGCATCTCCTTGGTCACTTGTCGGATGGTCAGGGTCAGATTACCGACCACGCTTATCTGCTTCTCACGGGGTGCCCCCGTGTCGCGCCCGGACCGCTCGCCCGGCGCAGGCGCCGATCGAGCGGAGCGGCCCGGCCGGGGCTCGACCGGGGCTTGCGCGGGTCCGACCAGCGGCTATCCCGGAACAGCCGCCGGCACCCGGGTGCCCGGGGTGAACCAGGCCGGACCGATCGGGCCGTCGTACCGGGTCACTACGGGCAGAACCCGTCTTACAACCGGCGGGTTGGCCTCCGGAACACGCCCAAGATCAGATCACGATCGGGAAACGGTGAATATCCGGTAGTGACTTCAAGATCGAATCATGGTTTCCGGGGTGTTGCGGCAGGTTTCAACGCAACCGAGAAGGGCCTCCGACCTGCGAGAAGCCCGCCCAACGGGGTGGCCGCAGCACGTCGCAGGGGTCCTTGTCAAGCCCCGAGACCCGCCCTGACCTGCGAAAACGCCCTTCGGGTGGACGGAAAAGCGTGTTATTCTGGAAAGCCACGGAAGGGGTCCTGTCACATGACGTTCAAGGTTGGCGACACGGTGGTCTACCCCCATCACGGGGCTGCACTGATCGAGGCCATCGAAATTCGCCAGATCAAAGGTGTGGACAAGACCTACCTGGTGCTGAAGGTTCAGCAGGGTGACCTGACACTGCGCGTCCCCGCGGAGAACGCCGAGTTCGTCGGCGTGCGCGATGTGGTCGGCCAGGAGGGTCTGGACCGGGTCTTCGAGGTGCTGCGTGCACCGTACACCGAAGAGCCCACCAACTGGTCTCGCCGCTACAAGGCGAACCTGGAGAAGCTCGCGTCGGGTGACGTCATCAAGGTCGCCGAGGTCGTCCGCGACCTGTGGCGCCGCGAGCGCGAGCGCGGTCTGTCGGCCGGCGAGAAGCGGATGCTCGCCAAGGCGCGGCAGATCCTCGTCAGCGAACTCGCGCTGGCGGAGAACACCAACGAGGACAAGGCGGAGACGCTGCTCGACGAGGTGCTCGCCTCGTAGCGCGACCGTTTTGCCGTACACAACAGCGCCCGGTGCTGCGCAGGCACTCCGGGCGCTGTGGCATGCCCGGACACAGGTGAATCGGGTGACAGGTACGGTCGGGTGCTCGTAGCGTGGGGGCCCGCACACCGGTACCCGAGAGGCGGCGCCGGGTTGGAAGGGGTCCGGTGCACCGTCTGACGGGTACGCCTGGGCCATACCCACTTCGCCGAAGGAGTGAAACCTGAACACCACAGGAGTAGTCGCAGCGGCCGTGGTTCCGGCCGCGGGCCGGGGCGAGCGGCTCGGGCCCGGCGCGCCCAAGGCGCTGCGCGAACTTGGGGGCGCGCCGCTGCTGGTGCACGCCGTACGGGCGCTCGCGCGCAGCCGTGCGGTCGGCCTGGTCGTGGTCGCCGCACCGCCGCAGGGCGTCGCCGAGGTGATCGGTCTGCTGGACAGCCACGGCCTGGACGGCAAGGACATCCGGGTGGTGGCAGGCGGTGCGACCAGGCAGGAGTCGGTCCGCCTGGGCCTGGCGGTGATCCCGGAGGAGACCGAGGTCGTGCTGGTGCACGACGCGGCCCGCCCGCTGGTCCCGGTGGAGGTGGTGGACGCGGTGGCGGCCGCCGTGCGGGCCGGGGCCGACGCCGTGGTGCCGGCGGTGCCGCTGGCGGACACCGTGAAGCGGGTCGCGCCCGGCGGCCGGCCCGGCGAACCGGAGCCGGTGCTGGACACGCCCGATCGCTCGACACTGCGTGCGGTCCAGACCCCGCAGGGCTTCCGCCGCGCGGTGCTGGCCGAGGTGCACGCCAAGGCGCTCGCCGAGGAGGCCGCCGGCAGCGCGCCGGTGATCACCGACGACGCCGGGCTCGTCGAGCACTACGGCGGCCGGGTCGTCGTGGTGCCGGGCCATGAAGAGGCGTTCAAGGTGACCCGTCCGCTGGACCTCGTGCTCGCCGAGGCCGTACTCGCCCGCAGGAGGGCCTCCGATGGCTTCTGAGTCAGCTGACCGTCCGTCAGTCGTCATGCCCAGGGTCGGCATCGGCACCGATGTGCACGCCTTCGCGGACGGCGTGCCGCTCTGGGTCGCCGGGCTGCGCTGGGACGGCTACGAGCAGGGCCTGGCCGGCCACTCGGACGGCGACGTCGCCGCGCACGCCGCCTGCAACGCGATCTTCTCGGCCGCCGGAATCGGCGACCTCGGCACGCACTTCGGCACCGGCCGCCCCGAGTGGGCCGGCGCCGCGGGCGTGAAGCTGCTCTCCGAGGCGGCCCGGATCGTGCGCGAGGCCGGCTTCGAGATCGGCAACATCGCGGTGCAGGTGATCGGGCTGCGGCCGAAGATCGGCCCGCGCCGGGCCGAGGCGGAGGCGGTGCTCTCGGCCGCGGCCGGCGCGCCGGTCTCGCTCTCGGCGGCGACCACCGACGGCCTGGGCATGACCGGCCGCGGCGAGGGCCTGGTCGGCCTGGCCACCGCGCTGGTCTACCCGATCCACCGGGCGGGCTGAAGGCCACCCGCCACCGGGAAGCCGAAGGCCACCCGAAAGGCGGAACGGCGAGCCACCGACGGGTGATCACAGGAGTCGGTACGGGCTGCGCTGGGTAGGTCCCGGAGCATGCCCGTACCCCTCACCGAGCAGGCCAGAGCGCTGCTGGACGCCAAGACCTTCGCCACCGTCTCCACCCTGGGGCCGGACGGCAGACCGCACGCCTCGGTGGTGTGGATCAGACGGGACGGCGACGACCTGCTCTTCTCGACGCTGCAGGGCCGGCAGAAGTACCGGAACCTGGTCAGGGACCCGCGGATCAGCGTGCTGCTCAGCGCGTCCGACCAGCCGTACGTCTACGTAGAGGTGCGCGGTGAGGCGGAGCTGACCACCGAGGGCGGCCGGGAGCTGATCGACGAGCTGTCGAACAAGTACCTGGGGCAGGACTACAAGCAGGAGGGCCCGGACGACGTCCGCGTGGTGGTCAGGATCCGGCCGCGGAAGCTGACCGGCTGGCCGTAGGCTGCGGTCCCGGCCGGTCCCAGCCGGCCGTAAGCGCCGCCACAACTGCACGCCGAACCGAAATTCCTGGCAGCCCCGCGACGAAAACGTCGCGGGGCACTGCCGGTTTCCCACTACCCTGGTCGCTGTGAGCCTTCGTTTGTACGACACCAGCACCCGCCAGGTACGCGACTTCGTCCCGCTTGTACCGGGCTGTGTCTCGATCTACCTGTGCGGTGCGACCGTGCAGGCGCCGCCGCACATCGGGCACATCCGGTCCAACCTCAACTTCGACGTGCTGCGCCGCTGGTACGCCTACCGCGGCTACGACGTCACGTTCGTGCGCAACGTCACCGACATCGACGACAAGGTCATCAAGAAGGAGCACGAGCTCGGCGTGCCCTGGTGGCAGATCGCCTACGCCAACGAGCGTGCGTTCAACCAGGGTTACGAGGCCCTCGGCTGCCTGCCGGCGACCGTGGAGCCGCGCGCCACCGGCCACGTGCCGGAGATGATCGAGATGATGCAGGCGCTGATCGCCAAGGGCCACGCGTACGAGGCCGACGGGAACGTCTACTTCGACGTCAAGTCGTTCCCGGGCTACCTGGCGCTCTCCAACCAGAAGCTGGAGAACCTGCTCCAGCCCGAGGGCGAGGGCGAGACCGGCAAGCGCGACCCGCGCGACTTCGCGATGTGGAAGCGCGCGAAGGCCGGCGAGCCGAGCTGGAACACCCCGTGGGGTCCCGGCCGTCCCGGCTGGCACCTGGAGTGCTCCGCGATGGCGCACAAGTACCTGGGCAAGGCCTTCGACATCCACGGCGGCGGGCTGGACCTGATCTTCCCGCACCACGAGAACGAGATCGCGCAGTCCAAGGCGTTCGGCGACGACTTCGCGAACTTCTGGATGCACAACGCCTGGGTCACCATGAGCGGCGAGAAGATGAGCAAGTCGCTCGGCAACTCGGTGCTGATCTCCGAGATGGTGCAGCGCTGGCGGCCGATCGTGCTGCGCTACTACCTGGCCGGCCCGCACTACCGTTCCATGATCGAGTACAGCGAGGAGTCGCTGCGCGAGGCCGAGGCCGGCTTCGGCCGGATCGAGGGCTTCATCCAGCGGGTCATCGAGCGCTGCGGCCCGGTCGAGCCGACCGCCGAGGTGCCGCTCGCCTTCGCCGAGGCGATGGACGACGACCTGGGCGTGCCGCAGGCGCTGGCCGTCGTGCACACCGCGGTCCGGCAGGGCAACAGCGCGCTGACCGCGGACGACAAGGAGAACGCGGTAGCGCGTCTCGCCGAGGTCCGTGCGATGCTCGGAGTGCTGGGCATGGACCCGCTCGACCCGATGTGGGCCGGCGCGGAGCGCGGTGACGACCTGCACGGCGTCGTCGACTCGCTGGTCGGCCTGGTGCTGGAGCAGCGCCAGGCAGCCAGGGCCCGCAAGGACTTCGCGACCGCTGACACGATTCGCGACCAGCTCGGCCTGGCCGGGCTGGCGATCGAGGACACCCCGTCCGGCCCGCGCTGGACGATCAACAACCAGTAGCCCCGCGCTCGCGCGAGGGCGCCGGTGGGCCGTACTTTTGCGAGTACGGCCCTTCGGCATGACGCAGACAGCATTTTCGGCAAGAGACAGGAAGCCACACCCATGGCCGGCAACAGCGCCCGCAGGAACGCACGCAACCCCGGATCGAAGAAGGGCGCGAGTGTCGGCACCGGCGGACACAGCCGGAAGGCGCTCCAGGGCAAGGGCCCGACCCCGCCCGGCGAGGCCCGCAAGGGGCACCCGAAGCAGCGCCAGGCCAACGCCGCGCTCAAGCGCGAGCGTGACGCCAAGGCGCGCGCCGGCATGCGCCGCTCCGGCGGCGGCGGCCGGGGCGGGCGCGGCGGCGCGGGCGCTGCCGAGCTGGTGGTCGGTCGCAACTCGGTGGTCGAGGCGCTGAAGGGCGGCGTGCCCGCCACCGCGCTCTACGTGATGCAGTTCATCGACACCGACGACCGGGTCCGCGAGGCCTTCCAGGCCGCCAACGACCGCGGTGTCCCGCTGATGGAGGCGCCGCGCCCGCAGCTGGACCAGATGACCGGCGGCCTGAACCACCAGGGCCTGGTGCTGCAGGTCCCGCCGTACGAGTACGCGCACCCCGAGGACCTGCTGGCGGGCGCCGCCGACATGGGCGAGGACGCGCTGATCATGGCGCTGGACGGGGTCACCGACTCGCGCAACCTGGGCGCCGTGGTCCGGTCGGCCGCGGCCTTCGGGGCGCACGGCGTGGTGATCCCGGAGCGCCGGGCGGCCGGTATGACCGCCGGTGCCTGGAAGACCTCCTCGGGCGCGGCGGCCCGGCTGCCGGTGGCCCGGGCGACGAACCTGACCCGGGCGCTGGAGACGTACCAGAAGGCCGGTCTGCTGGTGGTCGGCCTGGCGGCCGACGGCGAGGCGGAGATCGGCGACCTGGAGGCGCTGACCGGTCCGGTGGTCATCGTGGCGGGCAGCGAGGGCAAGGGGCTCTCCCGGCTGGTCTCGGAGACCTGTGACATCCGGGTGCGGATCCCGATGCCCGGTGCGACCGAGTCGCTGAACGCCGGTGTGGCAGCGGGCATCGTGCTCTACGAGGCGGCACGGCTGCGGGCCAAGGCCTGAGACGCGCTCGGCGGGCCCGCCCGGGGACGGGCGGGCCCGTTCGTTCCGGCGCGAGCCGGGACCAGTGGGGCCGGCAGGGGTGAGGCGGGACGAGCCGGGGCGCTTGACCGGGTTGAGCCGGTCGGGGTGGCCGAGAGGCTGATCAGGTGACGAGATGATCGATGGTTGATCGACGTTGACCTGATCGGTCATCATCTCGCACGGATCTGACCGGATCCGTCAGCCACGCCAGGGAGTTGCACCCGGGAGAGTGTCCTAACCGGGTGTCACCCGGTTAGAGGGGTGTGGACACCAGAACACCTCGGCGCCCCGGGCAGGGCGGAGCAGCAGGGATAGACGCTGAGCCCGGCCTCAGCACCGTCAAGGTGCCGAGCGATCCGGCCCGCCTGAGCAGTACCCAGGTCAGTTTCCGGGTCAGACTGGCCGACCCGGTCGCCCCGATCATCGACGCCCCGCCGCCCGCCGCCCCGCCGTACGCGGACGCGTTCGGCCGGCCGTACTCCTCGCTCGCCTACGGCGGGCGGCCCGGACTGGTCCGCGGCGGCGCCGCGGACCGCCCGGCCGCCGGATCCGGCGGTGGCGGGCCGCGCCGCAAGGGCAGGGTCACCGCGGTGACCTGGAGCGGGCAGGCGATGCCCGGCGACCTGGCGGCCAGCCAGCTGCTCGACGCCGTGCGCCTGAACACCGTGCCGACACCGGCCGCCGCCTCGGCGGGATCGGTCGGCTCGGGCGCCGCCGGTGCCTCGGGGGCCCCGGCCGCCGCGGCCTCGGTGGGCCTGGTCGACCCCGACGAGGACACCCACCTGATGGAGTCGGTGCCCGGCTGGGACACCCCGGCCGGCGGCTCCCCGTACGGCGGGTCGCCCTACGGCGGCTCCTACGGTGGTGGGTCGTACGGCGGCGTGGGCCGGGCCGTGCCCCGTCAGCCGTACGGGCAGGGCGGGGCCAGGCCGACCGGCGCAGGATCGGGCATCGAGCCGGACCCACCGGTGCGGATCGGTGCGCCGGCCGGCTGGCAGCCCGCCGGCGAGCTGCCGGAGCATGCCGCCGCGGGCGAGCCGAGCCGGCACGCCTGGTACCCGGGCCGCCGGGTCGACCTCGGGCTGGTGCTGCTGCCACTGCGGCTGCTGCTCGGCTCGCTCTCCGTCTACGCCGGGTTCAGCAAGCTCTGCGACCCGGTCTACTTCGACGGCGGCGACCGTGGCTCGATGATGCGCTGGCTCTCCTCGCTGCACCCGTGGAAGGTGGCCCAGCCGCTGCTGGACCTCGCCATGGCGCACCCCGTCGGGGCCGGTCTCGGAGTCGCCTTCACCGAGGTCGTGGTCGGCGTGCTGACGCTGCTCGGGCTCTGGCAGCGGCTGGCCGCCACGGCCGCGATGGTGCTCGCGGCGGCGCTGCTCTTCACCGTCAGCTGGCGGGCGGTGCCGGTCTACGACACGCCTGACCTGATCTTCCTGGCGGCCTGGAGCCCCCTGCTGATCGCCGGCGCGCCGTTCGCCTCGCTGGACGGGCGGCTCGCGCTGGAGGCCTGGCGGCGGTACGGACCGAGCGCGCCGAAGGCGGTGCGCCGGCGGGTGCTGCGGCGCGGCACCGTGGTGGCCACGGTGGTGATCGGGCTGACCCTGCTGCTCGGTTCGCTGCTCGGCGCCGCGGTCCGGACCGGCGGGCGGATCCAGCCCGAGCCGCCGAAGCCGCCGACCGACTACGGATCGCCGGTCTGGCCGGCCACCACCGGCGGCTCCACCGCACCGCGCGGCTCCGCCTCGGGTGCGCCGGCGGGCAGCGGCACCGGCACCGGGGCCGGGGTTGCGCCGTCCCCGGCGGCATCGGTGGCGCCGTCGCCGTCCGCTCCGCCGTCGCCCTCCGCGGCACCGAGTCACACGGCCGTCAAGCCGCACCCCTCGGCCGCCCGGACCGGCACCGCGACCGGTGGTGGCCCGGCGCCCGAGTCCTCGGCGAACCAGCCTGCGCAGAACGGCGGTTCGAACGCCGGCGGGCAGAGCGCCAGTGGCTCCTCGGCGGGCGCCGGGGCGGGCAACGCGCCCGCCGCGAGCGCACCGCCGGCCTCGGCGGGCACGCCGAGTTCGGGCAACCGGGCACCGAAGCCCAGCCCGAGCGGTGGCGGGTTGATCGGCGGCGTGCTGGGCAGCGGTCCGCCGGACGTCCGGCTGCCCTCGCTGGGCATGCCGGCGCAGTCGGCGGCGGGTGGGAGCCGACAGCCGGTGGTGTGACGGGCGGCGGTAGCACGGCGCCAGGACGACAGTGAAGGCCCGCTTCTCGGAACGGACGAGAAGCGGGCCTTCGGCTTGCCTGGTCAGGCTTGTTCAAGCTTCTTCGGTGTGCCGGTGTGCCGGCACGCTGCTCCCTGCTCAGTCCTGGAGCATCTGCTGGGCGGCGGCCAGCTCCTTGGCGGCCTCGGTGAGGTCCTTGGCGGTGTCGATCGCCCGCCAGTACACGCCCTGCGGCAGCTGGTAGCCCGCGAGCCGCTTGGCACGGGCGAGTTGCGGGAACGTGGTGCGCTCGTGGTCGCCCACGTCGGGCAGCAGCTCGGCGAACTCGGGCGCGAAGACGTACAGCCCCGCGTTGATCAGGAAGGGGGAGGGCGGGGCCTCGATGAAGTCGAGCACGTTGCCGAACTGGTCGGTCTCCACGGCGCCCCACGGGATCCGGGGCCGGGCCAGCGCGAGCGTGGCGAGTGCGTCCCGCTCGTGGTGGAAGGCGGCCATCTCGCGCAGGCTGAACCTGGTCCAGATGTCGCCGTTGGTGGCGTACCAGGGCTCGGCGGGGCGCGGCAGCGCCTTCGCGGCGAACTTCAACCCGCCGCCACGGCCCAGTGGTTCGACCTCGACCACGGTGCTGACGCGGATCGGGAGGTCGGCCTGGTCCAGCCACTCCTGCAGGACTTCGGCCAGATGGCCGCAGGAGATCACCACGTCCGTCACGCCTTCGGCTGCGAGCCAGGCGAGTTGGTGTCCCACGATCGGCGTACCGGTGCCGGGGATCTCGACCAGCGGCTTGGGCCGGTCGTCGGTGTACGGGCGCAGCCGGGAGCCCTGGCCGCCGGCGAGGATCACGGCCTGGGTGACGGTCACGGGGACCTGTGGCGCGGAACCGGGGGCGCTGCCAGGGGTGTTGTCAGGGCTGCCGACGGGGTCACTGGCAGGGGCGCTGCCGGGGGCGCTGACAGGGGTGCTGTCAGCGGTGGCGTCGGCGGTGGGCGCGAGAGCGGGGTCGTAGCCGGTCATGGGCCTCAGGATAGGCCCGGCGGGCCGGAGTTGGGCTTCGCAGAAGATTAACCCTGGGAGTCCAACCGGCCCGGCGGCCGCCCGGAATTCGCTCGTCAGCCGTCCGGTGGCCGCGCGCCAGCCGCTCGTCAGCCGGTGATGCCCGCTGCGAACGACCCGTCACAGACCGGGCGCGCGAAGGACCGGGCGCGCTGCACGTCGCCGCCGTAGTGCTTCACCGCGGCCTGGCCCAACTCCCGCGCCAGCGTGGTGCAGTACGGCGTGAGTGCGGGCTGCTCGCGCATGGTGCGCTCCAGCAGGTCCAGCGCGGGTCCGGCGCCGTTGCCGGCCAGCTCGTTCAGCAGGTCGGCGCGCAGCGCGTCCTGCGGAGCCATGCCGGGGTGCGCGGTCGTCCCGGTGTTCTGGTTGGTGGGGAGGTTCCCGATGCCCGCGCCGTCGGAGCTGGCTGCGGCGACCACCTGCTGGTCGTCGGCGACCGGCGGCGCCCAGGCGACCCGGGTCACGGCGAGGGTGCCGGTGGTCACCAGGATCACGGGCAGGGTGAGGGCGATGGTCTGGCCGATGCGGCGAACGAGCTGCTTCACGCCAGTGAGGTTAGCGCCGAGTGAGGCCCCGGAGACACTCCGTCACACGGACGAGTGACGACACGGTGGAGCCCCGCCGGACGGATGTCCGACGGGGCTCGCTCTGTCCGAGTGGCTCGGCCGGCTCAGGCGCTCAGGCGGGCGCCGGTGCTGGTCGAGAAGACGTGGGTCTCGCCACCGGTCGGGACCACGTGGATGGTCTCGCCCTTGCTCGGGATCTGGCGGCCGTGGACCCGGACCACCAGGTCCTTGTCCTCGCCACCGATCTTGGTGGTGCCGTAGACGAAGCCGTCCGCGCCGAGCTCCTCGACGACGTTGACCTGCACGGCCACGCCCTCGATGCCGCCCTCGGCGACGATCTCGAAGTGCTCCGGGCGGATGCCGACGGTCACCGTCTTGTCGTTGCCGGCGCCGGCCAGGTGCTCGCGGTCGATGTTGATCACCGAGCCGCCGAACTTCACGCCGCCGTCCACCAGCGGGACGTCGATCAGGTTCATCGCGGGCGAGCCGATGAAGCCGGCCACGAAGACGTTGGCGGGCCGGTCGTACATCCGGCGCGGGGTGTCCACCTGCTGGAGCAGGCCGTCCTTGAGCACCGCGACGCGGTCGCCCATGGTCATGGCCTCGGTCTGGTCGTGCGTCACGTACACCGTGGTGATGCCCAGGCGGCGCTGCAGGCCGGCGATCTGGGTGCGGGTCGAGACGCGGAGCTTGGCGTCCAGGTTGGAGAGCGGCTCGTCCATCAGGAAGACCTGCGGCTCGCGGACGATCGCGCGGCCCATCGCGACACGCTGGCGCTGACCACCGGAGAGCGCCTTCGGCTTGCGGTCCAGGTACTCGGTGAGGTCGAGGATCTTCGCCGCCTCTTCGACCTTCTTGCGGATGTCCGCCTTGTTGACGCCGGCGATCTTGAGCGCGAAGCCCATGTTGTCCGCGACGGTCATGTGCGGGTAGAGCGCGTAGTTCTGGAACACCATCGCGATGTCCCGGTCCTTCGGCGGCAGGTGGGTGACGTCGCGGTCGCCGATCCGGATCGCGCCGCCGTTGACGTCCTCCAGACCGGCCAGCATGCGCAGGCTGGTCGACTTGCCGCAGCCGGACGGGCCGACCAGGACGAGGAACTCGCCGTCCTCGATGTGCAGGTCCAGCGCGTCCACGGCGGGCTTGGTGCCGCCGGGGTACAGCCGGGTCGCCTTGTCGTACGTGACAGTGGCCATGGTTGTGCGCTCCTTCACCGGCAGGAACGTGCCGGACGATCCGAGTAAAGGTTGGGTTGTCGGGCCGCCCCTCCAGTGGTCTGAACCACCAGGGAACCGGCTCCGGCTGAGGCTACCTGCCGATTCGTCCGATTGTCAGCCCCCGAATCCACCCAATCCCGCATCGTTCCGATCACGCCCCACCGCACACCCGCCATCCGCCCCCACAGCCACCCCCGTGCCCGGTAGACTGCCACTCGGTGCCGCCGTGGCCTTGCCGCGGACGGTATCCGTGCCTCCTTAGCTCAGCTGGCCAGAGCACCGCTCTTGTAAAGCGGGGGTCGTCGGTTCGAACCCGACAGGGGGCTCGGCACTTGAGGCGTCAGAAGGGCCGGCTCGCGGGGGTGATCCTCGTGGGCTGGCCCTTCGTCGTTCTCTGCGCAAAGGTGGAGCGACTCGGCATGGCTTGTTCCCCTCGGCTGAGTGGGCTGCCGCAGGCCGGCAGGGCGAGCGCGCTCTACGAGGCGGGAAGGCAGTACGCACATGGAGTACCTGAGCGGATGGGCAGCGAAGGGGTCGGACACGAGGCCTGGCCCGGAAGTCCCACGAGGCCCGAGGCACGCGTATCGCGCTGGTTCCGACAGAAGCCTTTGCGGGGTAGCCCTGGTCTTCTTCGCCGGCACTCCGTTCTACGACGACGGCGTTTCATGCGCCGACTGCCTTGAGCAGGCCGCGTGATTCGGCTACTCGGCGCTCAGTGCATCTGAGATCGCAGAGGAAGGCACCCCGGGTGGGCGGTGGAAAATGAGTTGCCTGCGGGTTGGGGGCTCGATGAAGATCGCCCGCATGGACCTGTAACGACTGCCACGTGGCACCAGCCGAACTGTCGCGCGATCGACCTCGGAGCCTGATGATCCGGCTCCTGGGGCGATGACTCGCGCCCTCGTGTGCATCCGTCAGATCCCGGGAGCCGCAGCCTCGTCTGCGAGAGCTCCTGCTCAGTGCTGAAAGCAATCACAACCATGAATACCAACCGCAAGGCCCTGTGGGCCGTGCGTCAGTCCGCGCTGCCCACCGTCGTACGGCGATGCCCGGACTGCTCCGGCAGCCGGCACCGTCCGTCGGGCAAGATCCGTGTCAACGCGAGCGGCAAGTTGCTCGACGTCTGGCTCCTGCTGAGCTGTGCCGGGTGCGACCGGACCTCGAAGGTGCCCGTGCATGAACGTGCTCACGTCTCGTCGTTGGAGCCCGCTCGCCTGGTGGCGTACGAGAACAACGACGCGGGCGTGGTGCGGGAGCTGACGATGAGTGCGTCGCTCGCCGCGAAGAACGGATACGGCCTCGACTGGACCGGGACGTGGGTGGTGGAGACCCGGACGCCGCTCTACGCGCTCGACGACCCGACGCCGCTCAGGGTGCTGGTCGGCTTCGAGCTGCCCGCGCCGGTCCGGGTCGAACGACTGCTCATGCTCGGGCTCGGTCTCAGCCGATCCCGGGTGCGACGCATGGTCGGCGACGGGCGCATCCGCCTGCCGCTGGCCCTGGACGCCAAGGCGCATCAGGACTTCGAGTTCAGCATCGACGGACCCGGTTCCGTCGACGCTGCGAAGCAGTCGGGGCAGTCGGGGCAGTCGGGGCACGCGGAGTACTTGGAGCTCCTCGGCGCGCCGGCCGAGGAGCGCGGCGACCTGAGAAAGGGAGCGTAGGAGTCGGAGCGCAGGGCCTCCCGCCAGGAGGCCCTGCGCTGCCGCGGCGCCCGTCAGAGCTTCAGGACGGGCGCCGCGGCCGGCGGCGGGTTTCGCCGCGGCCGGTGCCCGTGCGGGGTGGGGTGGGCAGGGCGGCGCGGTCGCACTTGCCGTTGGAGGTCAGGGGCAGTTCGGCGAGGGGGACGATGGTCGCCGGGACCGAGGCCGCGGGCAGCCGGTCGGCGAGGTGGGTGCGGAGCGCGGCGACCGACTCCGGGGTGAGTGCGGGGGCCACGTACAGGGCGAGTCGTGCGGAGCCGGGAGCGGTCTCCCTGACCACCGCGGCCGCGTTCTCCACGGCGGTCCAGCAGGATGCCCGCCGGGAGCACGTTCGGCGGGACGCCCCCCTCCCCGGCCGCCGCGAGGAAGGCGAACCACTCGTGGTGGCGCTCGGCCATGATGTCCGCGCAGAGTTCGATCTCGTCGGCTTCGAGCCCGTCCGCCCGCAGGTTCCGCTCGACCTGCTCGCGCAGCGCGGCGACGATGGAGGCCGTGTCGAGCGGGCCCTGGTAGCCGCCCGGTCCCGCGCCGCTCAACGCGTCCGCGTCCTGTCGGACGAGCTCCGGGGTCGGCCAGCTCGGCTCGACGAGGACGACGGGCGGGCGGCGGAGACCACGGCGCGCCAGGCCGGCGGCGATGTGCAGGGCGAGCCCGGCGGCGCTGCAGTAGCCGAAGACGACCTCGGGCTCGCAGCCGGAGGCGATCACTTGGTTCACGCAGTGGGCGGCGGCCGTTTCGAGTCCGGACCCGGACCCGGACCCGGACCCGGCGCGGGCGACGGCCGTGACGGCGTCGATGCGGCGGAGCGGCCGGTCCGGGTGGGCGGCGGCCAGGGCGGCGGAGAGTGTCACATTGGCTGAAGGCCGACAGGCAGCACCGGGAGCCAGCCGGCACTACGTCAACTCGGTCGGATACGGATCCAAGCCGCTCCTTCTCGGACTCGCCCGTCACCGATCGCCCACGCTTGATTCGGCGAACCTCTACTGAGAAGAAGAGGAATTATGAATTCCTGCGGGCCGGCGATCTTGGAATTTCGCGATCTTGCAATCCGGCGATCTTGTCGTCTGGCGATCCGGTGCGATTCGGTGCGGGCGGGTGTGCGAGCTGTGGCCGGTCGGTGGGTGCGGCCGGGGTGGCAGTGGGCGGCTGTGGGGAGGGTGCGACCGGTCGGGGTGCCGGGCGTGCTTGCTGTGCTTGCTGCGCCGGGTGCGTCAGTGTGCGCCCGTTGTGTTCCGGAGTTCATCCGGAGTTCCACTGGGGTGGGTTTGATTCACCCGGCTTCCACAGGCGCCATGAGTGCTGCGGATCGTGCCCGGAATCATTGCTCGCCCCTCACCGGCCGCCTGGGTATGCTGCGTCGAGCTGCATGCGAGATCGTTTATGGGGGGACACCATGGGCAAATCCGGCACTCCTGCGAGCGAATCCGAGGGGGATTTCGCGGCGCGGAGCTCCGAGCGGAGCTATGAGCAGTCGCGGTATGCCGTCCCGCATCACGTGCTGCGGTCCGAGGTCATCTACGGTGCGGGCTTCCAGAGTCCGGGCGGCCTGGCCGGCTTCCGCGAGATGCTGCTGAGCCGGATGGACGTCTCGCCGGGCATGCGGGTGCTGGACATCGGCTCCGGCCTGGGCGGTGCCGCCTTCTATCTGAGCGCGGCTGCCGAGGTCGAGGTGGTCGGGGTCGATCTGGCCGAGGTGATGGTCGGCATCGCCACCTCGCGCAAGCCCGAGCTCGACCCGAAGGACCGCGTCCGCTTCGTCCACGGCTCGGTCTACGCCGAGGAGTTGGCGCCGCGCTCGTTCGACATCGTCTACTCGCGCGACTCGCTGCTCTATGAGGCCGACAAGGCCGGTCTGCTCGCCCGCTGCCTGGAGCTGCTGAAGCCCGGCGGGGCGATTCACATCAGCGACTTCTGCCGAGGCCGTTCCACCCCCGCGTTCGAGAGCTACGTCGAGGTGTCCGGCTACCACCTGCCGACCATCGAGGAGTACACCGGGCTGTTCGGCGCGGCCGGCTTCGAGGCGGTCGAGGGCAGCGACCTCACCGAGCTGACCGGCCGCTACCTGCAGGGCGACCTCGACGACTACCGGGCCGGGCTCGACGACGGTCGCTACGACGTCGACCCGGACGATGCCGCGCACATCATCGAGCGGTGGCAGCGCAAGATCGACTTCGTCGCGGAGCGCTCGCTGACCCAGGGCCTCTTCTCGGCGCTCGCGCCGCGCACCGCTTCGGAGTTCGCTGCGCAGGAGGTCACGCCGTGACGCCCGTCGAGCACCCCGAGTTCCTCACCGTCGAGCTCCCCACCGGGCGGCAACTGCGGTTCCACTGGCTCTGGTTGCGCGACTCCTGCCAGTGCGCCGAGTGCTTCAACAGCTTCGCGAAGCAGAAGTACGCCGACTCCGCCGACCTGCCGCTGGACCTGCGGCCGGCCTCGCTGGAGCGGCTCGGCGACGCCGTCGAGATCGGCTGGCCGGATGGCCACCGGAGCAGCTACCCGCTGGACTGGCTGGCCGAGCGCGACTCCGAGCGGGAGCGGGCCGCCGGGGACGAGTCAGCTGCCGGGCGGGCCGCCGGGAAGGGCGCCGCGCGGGTCACCTGGCGCAGCCCGCAGGCCGTCACCGAGACCGTCTTCGGGTACGCCGACCTGCTGGCCGACGACGCGGTGCTGGGGCGGGCGCTGGAGCAGCTGTTCAGCCTCGGCATGCTGGTGATCAGCGGCCGTGGCGCGCCGCAGGCGGACCCGGACGAGCTCTGCGAGCGGCTGGCCGGCTTCGTCGACCGGTCCTACTTCGGTGAGTACTTCGACCTGGAGGTCAAGCCGGACGACCAGACCGACAGCATCTCGTTCAGCACCCGCGCGCTGCCGCTGCACACGGACATCCCGTACTACACGACGCCGCCGGACTACCAGTTCCTGTACGGCGTGCGGGTCAACGCGGCGGCGACCGCCGCGACCGGCGGCCGGACCAGGTTCGCCGACGGCCTGGCCGCCGCCCGGCTGCTGCGCGAGAGCGAGCCGGAGCTGTTCGACACGCTGGTCCGCACCACCGTGACGTACCGGGCGGAGTACCCGGGCGCCGGGAAGGTCTACCAGAACGAGACCGGCATCATCCGGCTCGACGAGCGGGGCGAGGTGGCCGGGCTGCTGAACAACCCGACGAAGATGTTCTTCGACCGGGTGCCGTTCGACTCGACCGTGGACCTCTACCGGGCGTACCGCACGCTCAAGGCGCTGATGACCGACGAGGTCTGCTACTTCCACTCCTGGCACCAGGGCGACATGATCGTCTTCGACAACCGGCGGATCTTCCACGGGCGCGAGGAGTTCAACGACCCGAGCATCACCCGGAAGCTGCGCGGCGGGTACTTCAGCGGGATCGAGTTGTCGGCCCGGGCCCGGTTCGTCGCGGAATCCGCCAAGTAGCCGCCAGCAGCCGCCAAGTAGCCGCGTCAAGAGATCCGTCGAGGAATAGAGCATCCGCATGTCGGTCGGTGTCGTCGGGCTCGTGCTGTTCGCGGCCGTGCTGCACGCCAGTTGGAACGCGCTGCTGCGCAGCGGCAGCGACCGGCTGTGGCTGGTCACCGTGATGAGCTTCGTGACCACCGCGATCGCGATCCCGTTCGCGCTCGTGGTGCCGCTGCCCGCCGCGGGGAGCTGGCCCTACCTGGGCTTCTCCGCGGCGGTGCAGGTGCTGTACGCGATCTTCCTGGTCAAGGCGTACCAGGTCGCCGATCTGGGATCGGTCTATCCGGTGATCCGCGGCTGCGTGCCGCTGCTGGTCACCCTGGGCGCCGCGCTGTTCGCCGGGCAGCGGCTGACCACGGCCACCCTGGCCGGGGTCGGCCTCGTCTCGATCGGCATCATGGCCACCGCGCTGGGCCGCGGCAGCGGTGGCGGCAAGGCGCTCGGGCTGGCGGCGGCGACCGGCGCGGTGATCGCGACGTACACCGTCACCGACGGCGTGGGGGTGCGGCACGCGGGCAACCCGTCCTCGTACACGGCGTGGATCTTCCTGATCTACGGCGTGCTGATGCCGCTCACCTACCGGCTGCTCCGCGGCCGGCTCGAACTGCGCGGCCGGGGGCCCGAGATGCGGGTCGCCGGCATCGCCGGTGCGGTGCAGATCCTGGTCTACGCGGTGGTGATGTGGGCGTTCAGCCTCAGCCCGATGGGACCGGTCTCGGCGCTGCGGGAGACCAGCGTCGTCTTCGCGACGCTGATCGGCTGGCGGTTCCTGGGGGAGCGGCTGACCACCGCCCGGCTGGGCGCCTGCTCGGCGATAGCCCTCGGCGCGTTCTGTCTGAGCTACTACGCGTAGCCGCCCAGCCCGTCCGGCGTCCGGCTACAGCGTCACGAAGTCGTACCCCTTGGACTTGAGCGCCGGCAGCACGCTGCGCAGCGACTCCAGCGTCTGCGAGCGGTCGCCGCCGCCGTCGTGGCAGAGCAGGATGTCGCCGGGCTTGGCGGCCATCAGCTTCTCGGTGATGTGGGCGACGCCCGGACGGGACCAGTCACGCGGGTCGACGTCCCAGTCGATCGGCGTCATACCGTACTTGGCCGCCGCCGCGAAGACGGCCGGGGACCAGTCACCGCCGGGCGAGCGGAACAGCGTCGGCGGCGTGGCGCCGGCGTCCACGATCACGGACTGGGCGTTCTCGATCTGCTGCTCGATCTGCGCGGCGCTGCGGTGCGAGAACGGCTGCGGGTGGGTCATCGTGTGATTGGCGATCATGTGACCGTCGGCGGCGATCTGCTTGATCAGGTCCTTGTACTTGTGCGCCTCGCTGCCGACCACCGAGAAGGTGGCGCGGATGTCGTACTTCCGCAGCAACTGGAGCATCTGCGGGGTGTAGAGCGGGCTCGGGCCGTCATCGATGGTGAGCGCGACGGCGTTGCTCGGGGCGCTCGGCAGCAGGTCGTGGACCTTGAAGACCGCCTTGCTGCGCACCGCCACCGGCGAGGCCGAGGCAGCACTGGGCAGCGCGGAGATCGCCTTGGGATCGACCGCCGCGCCGGGGGAGAACGAGTCGGACGGGCTGTCATCGGGCGTCTGCTTGCCGGCGTCCGCGCTGGTGTGGCTGCCACCGGAGTCCGAGCAGCCGGCCACCGCGGCCGCGGCGAGCGATGCGGCACCGAGGGTGGTCCAGGCGAGCAGGCGGCGACGGGAGGGCTGGGCGGCGGGATCCTGCGGCGATATCGGCATGACAGGCACCTTACGAGTCGGTGGGAAGACCATGAGAAGCGGGGAAGCGTCGTTCTGATCGACGCTGTGCGGACCCGAACGGTTGCGCGGGCGGCCGACTGTGGCCGACACGTGGTCGCACTGGCCGAGGTCGATGGTCGCCGTTCGCTGCTTGTCACTCAACTCGCCGGGCCGGACGCGTAATTGGCTCCATCGGGTGAGTGGCGCGGCGACACGCCGAGCGGTGCGGCGGGGCGGTGCCAGGATCGGTTCGGCGCCGCGCTCCGAGTGTCCGTTCGAGTCGAGGATCGTTCGAGTCGAGGACCGGTCGAGTCTCGCGGCGCCCGAGTCTCTGCCACCTGCTGCCCGCTGCCGTCGGCCTGCCCGACGGCTGGTGGGCCTGTCGTCGAGCAAGGAGTCGATGTGTCCCCTCTTGATGCGTCCGAGATCTCCCCTGAGACCTCCCCCGGCGCTTCGCCTGACGCTTCCCCCGATGCTTCGCCTGGCGCGCCGCCGACCGGCGAGGACCAGGAGGAGCTGCGCCTGCGGCCCCCCGGCGACAACTCCGAGGCGGTGGCCCACCGCATCACCACCGGCGCGATGCTGCGCCGGCTCCCGCAGCTGATGCGCCGCGCGTTCGCCCTCGGCCGGCAGGTGGACCGCCGCTCGCTGGCCGCGCTGGTCGGCTGCCAGCTGCTCGCGGGCCTGCTCGGCGCGTTCGGTCTGCTGGCCACCACCCGCACGCTGACCGCGCTGGTCGCCTCCGGCGCGGTCGGCGGCCGGCTGCGCGAGGCGATGCCGTCGCTGCTGGTGCTGGCGGCGGCGGCCGGCGCCCGGGCGGTGCTCGGGATCGCGGTCGGCAGCCTCTCGCAGCGGGTCGGCCCGAAGATCAGCCGGCAGGCCGAACTCCTGCTGCTGGACGCCGGTACCAACGCCGAGCTCGCCGCGTACGACCACCCCGGCTTCAACGACCGCTGGGACGCGGCCGACCGCGGCGCCGACGCGGCCCGCGACCTGCTGCCGCAGACCCAGAACGTGCTCGCCGCCCTGCTGTCGCTGACCGCGGCCGCCTCGGTGCTGACCGTGCTGCACCCCGTCCTGCTGCCGCTGCTGCTGGTCGGCGCGCTGCCGCGCGGCCTGGCCTCGGTGCGCGCCGCCAGGATCAACTACCTTGCGGTGCTGGCGACCCACCGGGACCGCCGGCTGCTCGCCATGCTGCGCTGGTACCTGATGGACAAGCAGGTGGCCGACCAGGTCCGTTCGGACACCGTCGCCGGCTACCTGCTGGAGCGCTATCGCGCGGCCGGGCGCCGGATCGACCGCACCAGCGACCGCGCCACCTGGCAGGCGGCCCGGATCTCGCTGCTCGGCTCGCTGCTGGCCGGCCTCGGCGCCGGCCTGCTCTGGCTCACGCTCGGCTGGCTGCTGGCGACCGGACGGCTCACCGCGGCCGCGGCCGGAACGGCGGTGATCGCGGTCGGCACCGCCGGGCAGGCCGTGCAGGGCATCGTCGGCTACGGCACCGACCTCTACCGCACCGGCCTCTACCTCGACGACTGGTCGGTCTTCGTCGACGAGGCGGCCGGCCGCCGGCTGGCCCGTGGCGCGATCCGGCCGGCGGCCCCGCGGGTGGTCGAGCTGCGCGAGGTGACGTTCCGCTACCCGGGCGGTGAGGCGCCGATCATCGACCGGCTGTCGCTGACCGTGCGGCGCGGCGAGATCGTCGCGATCGTCGGCGAGAACGGCGCGGGCAAGAGCACGCTGATGAAGCTGCTCTGTGGGCTCAACCTGGCCACCGAGGGCGCGGTGCTCTGGGACGGGGTGGACATGCGCGAGCTCGATCCGCAGGCCGTCTGGCAGCACACCGCCGTGGTGCCGCAGAAGTTCGCCGAATGGCCGGACAGCGCCCGGCAGAACATCCAGCTCGGCCAGCCGACCGCGCGCGGCGACGAGGACGTGCTCGCCGCGGCCCGCGCCTCCGGCGCGCACGAGGTGATCGAGCGGCTCCGCTCCGGCCTCGACACGCTGCTGGCGCGGGAGTGGTGGGGCGGGGTGGCGCTCTCCGGCGGGCAGTGGCAGCGGATCGCGGTGGGCCGGGCGTTCTTCCGTCCGGGCGGGCTGCTGGTGCTGGACGAGCCGACCAGTGACCTCGACCCGCGCGCCGAGCACCGGATCTTCACCGGCCTGCGCGAGCTGGCGGCGGATCGCGCGGTGGTGCTGGTCACGCACAACCTGGCCAACACCGTGGTGGCGGACCGGATCGTGGTGCTGCGGCGCGGTGCGGTCCTGCAGCAGGGGCCGTTCGATCGGCTGGTGCGCGAGCCGGGGCTGTTCCGCGAGCTCTGGCTGCTCTCCCAGGACCGCGGGGCGGTGCCGGCGGCGCGGGCGGCGGTGGTCCCGGAGCAGCGCGGGCGTCGCTGAGCCCAGCCCGGGGCGGGGCGAGACCGGGGTGGGGGGCGGGGCCGGGGCGAGGTCGGGGGATTTCGGCAGGTGGGAAATGGTTTGATCCCGGCGGCGCGGTCGACCAGACTGTCCCGGCGCTTTCGGCGCCATGACACCTTCTGACGATCCCCCGACCGACGGGCCGTCCGCTGCTCCCAGGCGGACGGCCCGCTCGGCGTGCTTCCCGACGGCAAGGAGAACTGCGGTGACCGCGCGGAGTTGGAGCCTGGGACGGGCGATGCGCCACGAGCCGAAGCGATCCGGTGAGGAGGTCGGCGACCCGCCCGATATCCGCTCGCCCGACCGGTTCCTGCTGTGGCTGCTGGCCCGCTTCAGGGTCTCGGTGGCCTGGGGGATCGGGCTCGGCGTGCTCAGCCTGCTCGCCCAGGCGCTGGTCCCGGCCGCGCTCGGGCGGGCCGTCGATCGCGGCATCGCCGGGCGGGACGAGGGGCAGCTGCTGCTCTGGGGCGGTGCCGTGCTGCTGCTGGGGCTGCTGGTGAACGCCGCCGCGATCCTGCGCGACCGGTGCAGCCTGATGGGTCAGCTCGGTGCCACCTACCTGGTCACCGAGTTGACCACCGCGCAGGCCGGCCGGCTCGGCGCGACGCTGCCGAAGCGGGTCTCGACCGGTGAGGTGCTGAGCGTCGGCCTCGGCGACATCGCCGCGCTGGGGCGGCTGATGGAGGTCACCTCGCGGGCCTGTGGCGCGGCGGTCTCCGCCGCCCTGGTCGCGGTGATCATGCTCGACCAGGCGCCGGAGCTCGGCCTGCTGGTGCTGGCCGGGGTGCCGCTGATGGCCTGGGTGGTCGGCCGGCTGATCCGCCCGCTGCACGGGCGGCAGGAGCGACTGCGCTCCCAGCAGGGCGAATTGACCGACCTCTCGGTGGACATCGTGGGCGGCCTGCGGGTGCTGCGGGGCATCGGCGGCGAGCGGCTCTTCCACTCCCGCTATCGCGAGCGGTCCCAGCAGGTGCGCGGGGCCGGTGTGCAACTGGCCGGGGTCGAAGCGCTGTTGGACGGCACGAAGCTGCTCCTCCCCAGGCTGCTGATGGCCGTCGTGATCTGGCTCGGCGCCCGCGAGGTGCTGGACGGCCGGCTCAGCATCGGCCAGTTGGTCGCGTTCTACGGCTTCGCGCTCTTCCTGTCGCCGCAGCTGCGCCGGGTGACCGAGGCGGTGGACAAGCTCACCCGGGCCCGGGTGGCGGCCGCGCGAGTGCTGCGCCTGTTGCAGCTGGAGCCGGAGCTGTCCGATGGCGAATCGGGCGAATGGCCGGACACCACAGGTGAGTTGACGGACCCGGCGAGCGGCCTGGTGCTGCGGCCCGGTCGGTTCACCGCCGCCGTCTGTGCCACCCCGGCCGACGCCGCCGACCTGGCCGACCGGCTGGGCCGCTACACCGACGGTGCCGAGCCGGTGCGCTACGGCGGCGTCCGGCTGGACGAACTGCCGCTGGACGAGGTGCGCCGGCGGATCCTGGTGCTGCGCAACGACGCGCGGCTCTTCGCCGGCCCGCTGCGCCGCGAACTCGACCCGGCCGACCGCGCGCTGACCGACCCCGAGGTGCTCCCGGCCGCGCTGTACGCCGCCTCGGCCGAGGACGTCGTGGACGCACTGCTGGGCGGTCTGGCCACCGGCGAGTCCGCCGAGTCCGGCCGCGAGTTCTCCGGCGGGCAGCAGCAACGCCTGCGACTGGCAAGGGCGTTGGCAATGGATCCGGAGGTGCTGCTGATGGTCGAGCCGACCAGCGCGGTGGACGCGCACACCGAGGCGCGGATCGCCGAACGCCTGCGCACCGCCCGGCGCGGCCGCACCACGCTCGCGTTCACGACGAGCCCGATCCTGCTGGCCCGGGTCGAGCACGTGCTGCTGCTCACCGACGGCAAGGTGACCGCCGAGGGCACGCACGCCGAGCTGCTCGCGGACCCGGCCTACCGCGCTGTCGTCACCCGTGGGGAGTCCCTGTGAGTACCGCCTCTGTGAGCACTGTTCCGGTGAGTACCGCCTCTGTGCCTACCGTCCTGCCGATCGCCTCGCCGAGCGAGGTGCGTTCCTACGCCCGCCGTCTGATGCTCCGCTACCCCGCCGAACTCGCCCGCGCCCTGGGCCTGCACGCGCTCGCCGCGGTCTGCGGGCTGGTCGCACCGCGACTGCTCGGCCAGCTGATCGAACAGGCCGCCCGGGGCGTCGACCACGCGGCCCGCATCGCGCTGCTGATCTGCGGCTGCACCGCGCTCCAGGCGGTGCTGCTGCGGTTCGCGGTGCACGCCTCGGCCCGCCTCGGCGAGAAGGTCCTGGCCGAGCTGCGCGAGGACTTCGTCGGCCGGGTGCTCGCGCTGCCGCTCGCCACCGTCGAGCAGGCCGGCACCGGCGACCTGCTGACCCGCTCCACCCGGGACGTCGACGCGCTCGCCCGTACCGTGCGCCAGGCCGTGCCGGACACGCTGATCGCCGTCAGCACGGTCCTGCTCACGCTCGGCGCGCTGCTGCTGCTCGGCCCGTTGCTGGCGCTGCCCTGTCTGGTGGCCGTCCCGCTGCTCTGGGGCGGCGGGCGCTGGTACGTGGCCCGGGCCCGGGCCGGCTACCTCGCGACGGGGGCCTCGTACGCCGAACTCACCGCCGGCCTCACCGAGACCGTGCAGGGCGCCCGCACCGTCGAGGCGCTGCGGATCGCCGACCGGCGCGCCGAGCGGGCCGAGCGCGACATCGCCCGCAACTACGCGGCCGAGCGGCACACGCTCTGGCTGCGCACGGTCTTCCTGCCGATCTCGGACACCGCGTACGTGCTGCCGGTGGTGGCCACGCTGATCATCGGCGGGCTCTACTACCAGCACGGGCTCGCCTCGCTGGCGGCCGTCACCTCGGCGGTGCTCTACGTGCAGCAGATCGCCGACCCGGTGGACCAGCTGATCGCGCAGCTGGACTCGCTGCAGGTCGGCGGGGCGTCGCTGGCCCGGCTGCTCGGGGTGGCCGGCGCCGCCGCTCAGCCCGCCGCCGCTCCCGCCACCACCCGGCCCGGGACCGGCGAAGGCCTGCGGGTGAACGGCCTGAGCTACTCCTACCGCGAAGGCCGTCCGGTGCTGCACGAGGTGGACCTGGCGGTCCGGCCGGGTGAACGGCTGGCCGTCGTCGGTGCCTCGGGAGCCGGCAAGTCCACGCTCGGCCGCCTGCTGGCCGGCATCCACACCCCCGACCACGGCACGGTCACCGTGGACGGCGTGCCGCTCGCCTCGCTCCCGCCGGACGAGCTGCGCGGCCGGGTCGCGCTGGTCACCCAGGAGCACCATGTCTTCCACGGCACGCTGCGCGACAACGTGCTGCTGGCCCGCCCGGACGCGGACGACGAGCACGTCACGGCCGCCCTGCGCGCGGTCGCCGCCTGGGACTGGGCCGCCGCACTCGGCCTGGACGCCCGGGTCGGCTCCGGTGGCGCCGAGCTCTCCGCCGCCCAGGCCCAGCAACTGGCGCTCGCCCGCCTGGTGCTGGCCGACCCGCAGATCCTGATCCTGGACGAGGCCACCTCACTGATCGACCCCCGCGAGGCCCGCCGGCTGGAGCGCTCGCTGGCCGCCGTGCTGGCCGGCCGCACCGTGATCGCCATCGCCCACCGGCTGCATACCGCCCGCGACGCCGACCGGGTCGCGGTGATGCGCGACGGCCGGATCGTCGAACTCGGCTCGCACGAGGAGCTCGTCGCGGCGGGCGGCGAGTACGCGCACCTGTGGGAGGTGACGGCGGCGGCGGAGACGGCGATTTGATGCGCACTCTCCGTGGCCAGATAGTAAGGCCCATGGAAAAGGAGCCGGAGCACCCGGAAGAGCAGCACCCGGAGCAGCCCCAGGTGTCGCGTCAGGAATCGGCGGAGGAGCGCGCCGACCGCAACATGGTCGAGCTGCTCCAGGAGCTGCGCGTCATCCAGACCGGCGTGCAGATCGTCTTCGCGTTCCTGCTCGGCCTGGCGTTCACCAGCCGCTTCCCCGAACTCGACGACTTCGAGACCGACACCTACATCTCCACGCTGCTCCTCACCGTGGTCGCCTCCGCCGTCCTCGCCACCCCGGTGGCCGTGCACCGGGGCCTGTTCCACCGGGGGGCCAAGCGCCGGATCGTGGACGTCTCCGCGAAGCTGACGCTCATCGGCCTGTTCTTCCTGGCCCTGGCACTCAACGGCGCGGTGCTGCTCGTGACGGACGTCGTCCTCGGGCACGCATGGGCGATCGTCATCACCGCTGCCACCGCCGTCATGTTCGCCGGGCTCTGGTTCGTGCTGCCGTGGCGGCTGCGCCGGCCCTGACCCGGGGCCGCCCGGCCGCTTGGCCTACCCCTTGGCGATCGGGCGGTAGGTGCTGACGTTCACGCCCGTCTTGGTGCTGATCACCGACGACACCAGCTCGAAGGCGCGCAGCGCACCATCGGCCGGGAAGATCGTCTTACCGCCGCCGAGCAGCACGGGCATCACGATCAGCCGCAGCTCATCGACCAGCCCCTGGTGCAGCAGCTCACGCACGAGCGTCGGGCTCCCCATCACCAGCAGGTCGCCGCCCTCGGCCGCGTGCAGCTCCCGGATCCGGGCGACGGCCTCGGCACCCGGGATGCGCTTGGTGTTGTCCCAGGTCAGCTCCGCATCGCCGAGCGTCCCCGTCACGACGTACTTCGGAATCGCGTTCATCCGATCGGCGAACGGATCCCCGGCCCGCTCGGGCCACGCCGCCGCCATCGTCTGCCAGGTCCGCCGCCCGAACAGCAGCGCCTCGGCCTGCGCCAGCGCATCGGTGAACGCCCCGCCGACCACCTCCGGATCGAAGAACGGATGCGACCAGCCGCCATGGGCGAACCCGCCGTCGGTGTCCTCCTCGGGACCACCAGGTGCCTGCACGACGCCGTCCAGGCTGATGAACTCACTGATCACAATGCGCACGGGTCTCGCTCCTCTACCACTACCGCACTTCGGGCCGGGCGCGTTCAGCCTTGCAGCTACCACTGACACTCACCCCGCACGACACGTGCTCACCCCACCCCCGGCACGACCCGCCGCCCGTCATGCACCCGCACCTGCGCCGCCACCCCGTCGAGCAGCGCATCCAACACGCGGACGGCGTACACCTCGCTCATCCGCTCCCGCACCTCGTCAGCGGACAGCCACTCCACAGCGGTGGACTCCTCACTCATCCGCTCCCGTCCACCCTCGACCCGGCACCGGAACACCAGCGCGACAACCCCGCGCGCCATGTTCTTGTAGACCCCGGTCAGCCGCCCGACCCGCACCTCGACCCCGGTCTCCTCGAACACCTCCCGCCGCACCCCCTCCTCGGGCGTCTCAGCGAGTTCGAGAACGCCGCCGGGCAGCTCCCAAGTCCCGTTGTCCGCCCGCCGGATCGCGAGCACCTGCCCGTCCTCGCGGACGACCACGCCGGCCACGGAGACGGAGTGGAGCGGTGCGGGTCGGTCTGCTGCGCTGCCGCTACTCATGTACCGGAGGATAGAAGAGTCGCGCTCCGGGCCGCAGCGCGCACGAAGCTTGCGAAGCGGCTGACCTGCCCGGCTACGCCACCACCCCTTGCCCGAGCCACTCCTCGATCCCCGCGACCGCAGCCGCGACCAGCTCGGCCGGTGCGTCGCTCGTCTCTACCGACGTGCGTGCGATGTCCGCAAGCTGATGATCGGTCAAGCCAAGTGTGTCCCGCGCGATCAGGTACTCGTCGGTGAGTGAGGCACCGAACATCAGCGGGTCGTCCGTTCCCAGCGAGCAGCGCACCCCGGCCGCCAATAGCGCCGGCAGCGGGTGATGGCGCAGGTCCGGGACCACGCCGAGTGCCCGGTTGGAGCTCAGGCAGACGTCCATCGAGACGCCCTGCTCGGCGAGTTGCCGCAGCAGGGCCGGGTCCTCGGCTGCCCGGATGCCGTGCGCGATGCGGGTCGCGCCCAGGTGCTCGACGGCCGCCCGGACGCTGTCCGGCCCGAGGAGCTCGCCCGCGTGCGGGGCCGAGGTCAGGCCGCCGGCCCGCGCGATCGCGAACGCCTCGGCGAACGGTTCGGCCGGGCAGGCGGCTTCGTCCCCGGTCAGCCCGAGTGCGTGGATGCCGCGCTCCGCGTGGCGGACGGCGAAGTGGGCCAGCCGCACCGCGTCCTCGGGGCTGCGATGCCGGGAGACTGCGATCGTGAGGCCGAACCCGACTCCGCAGCGCTCCCCGGCCTCACGGGCCGCGTCCAGCACCAGGTCCAGCACCGCCTCCGGCGCCCCGAACTGGTCATAGGTGTGCGGGTCGAAGTGCGGCTGCACCCAGACCCCGCCATCGGCGGCGACGTCCTCGACCAGCTCGGTCACCAGCCGCCGCAGGTTCTCCGGTCGGGCCGAACTGGCCTCGTACGCCGCGTTGAAGACCTGCTGGAACTCGCCGAACGTGCTGAAGCCGCGCGGATCCGGCGCCGTCCGCCCGGCCTCGGCCGCCAGCTCGGCGAGCGTCGTCGGCCGCATCGCCGCGAGGAGGTGCAGGTGCAGCTCCGCCTTGGGCAGGGTGCGCAGATCGCGCCCCGATATCGCCGCACCGTGTTGCTGCTCTGCCACTGTCCGCCCCCAGATGACCGGCAATCAGGTGCACGCGAAGCACCTTGGGAACAGCCTAATGCGGTTCGGCGGTGACGCGGCCGGATCCGTGCCCGCCCCCTCCGGGTCGCCGGGCGCGTCGTCCTCGGCGTCCCGAGATGGCCATGGTCTGCTGGACCGGAGTTCACCCGCGCCCTACGCCCCGTCCGGGACCATGGTCACAGCCTCGTCCCACCCGCAGCAGAGGAGCCCGTTGCCGATGCCCAGCCTCGCCCACGACAGCGATGGGTTCACCCTCGACGGGCGGCCGTACCGGATCCTGTCCGGCGCGCTGCACTACTTCCGGGTGCTCCCCGAGCAATGGGACGAGCGGCTGGGGCTGTTGCGCGCGATGGGGCTCAACACCGTCGAGACGTACGTCGCCTGGAACCTGCACGAGCCGCGCCCGGGGCAGTTCGACTTCACCGGCCGGCTGGACCTGGTGAAATTCATCGAGAGCGCCGCGCGGCACGGGCTCAAGGTGCTGCTGCGGCCCGGCCCGTACATCTGTGCGGAGTGGGAGTTCGGCGGGCTGCCCGGCTGGCTGCTCAAGGACCCGTCGATCCGGCTGCGCTGCTCGGAGCCGGGCTTTCTGGCCGCCGTGGACCGGTACTTCGACGCGCTGCTGCCGCTGGTGCTCCCGCTGCTCGCCGAGCGCGGCGGCCCGGTGATCGCCCTGCAGGTGGAGAACGAGTACGGCAGTTACGGCAACGACGCCGGCTACCTGCGCCACCTCGCCGACGGCCTGCGCCGGCGCGGCGCGCAGAGTCTGCTCTTCACCTCCGACGGTCCGGAGCACGCGATGCTGCAGGGCGGCACGCTGCCCGGGGTGCTGCCGACGGTCAACTTCGGCAACGGGCCGGCCGAGGCCTTCGGCATCCTGCGTGCGTACGCGCCGGACGGCCCGCCGGTCTGCATGGAGTACTGGAACGGCTGGTTCGACCACTGGGGCGCGCCGCACCACACCCGCGAGGCCGCCGACGCCGCGAAGGTGCTGGACGAGATGCTCGCGGCCGGTGCCTCGGTCAACCTCTACATGGCGCACGGCGGCACCAACTTCGGCTTCCTGAACGGCGCCAACCTGCAGGACGGCCGGCTGCTGCCGACCGTGACCAGCTACGACTACGACGCGGCGATCAGCGAATCCGGGCGCCCGACGGCCAAGTTCTGGGCGTTCCGCGAAGTGATCGGCCGCTACACCGAGTTGCCGCCGCTCCCGGCCTCGGCCGAGACCGAACCTGAGCTGCTCGCGCCGCGCACGCTGCCGCTCTCCGCGCCGCTGCCGCTGCTGGACCTCGCCGACGAACTGGCCGCCCCGGTCCGCGCGCCGATGCCGCTCGCGATGGAGGAACTCGACCAGTCCTACGGCTTCGTGCTCTACCGCACCTGGGTCACCGGACCGCGCGAGGCGGCGCCGCTCGTCGTGGACGGGCTCGGCGACCGGGCCCAGGTCTTCGTGGACGGCCGCCCGGCCGGCCTGCTGGACCGCAGTGCCGAGCCGGGGTCGCTGCCCCCGGTCGAGCTGGCGGTCCCGGCCGGCGGAGCCCGGATCGACCTGCTGGTGGAGAACCTCGGACGGGCCAACTACGGCCCGCAGCTCGCCGATCGCAAGGGGATCAGCGGGGGCGTGCGGCTCGGGCAGCAGCTGCTGATGGGGTGGCAGATGTACGGGCTGCCGCTGGAGGACCCCGGCGCCCCGGCCTTCCCCGAGACCGCCACGGACCGCGAACTCGCCGGCCTGCCGGTCTTCCGGCGCGCGGTGCTGGAGGTGGACCGCCCGGCCGATGGGTTCCTGCTCACCGAGGGGCACGGCAAGGGGCTCTGCTGGGTGAACGGCTTCCTGCTCGGCCGCTACTGGGACGTCGGGCCGCAGCAGACCCTCTACCTGCCGGGCCCGCTGCTGCGCGAGGGGCGCAACGAGGTCGTGCTGCTGGAGCTGCACGGCCCGGCGGGGGACGGGCTGGCGCTCGTCCGGGAACCGGTGCTGGACCGGCTCGGGGAGTGAGGCCGGCGGCGTGGCCGGGCTTGTGGCTGGGCTCGTGGACGGGCTTGTGGACGGGACCACCGGTGGGCCTGTCAGTGGGTCGACCTACGCTGGGTGCATGGAGCAGACGCGTGCGGCGGCCGGTTCGATCGAGGGCTCGATCGAGTGGATCACCGTGCCCACCCCGCTGCCCTCCGGTCCGCTCTCGGTGGGCGTGACGGCGCTCGGCGTGGCGCGGGTGCACTTCCTGCCCGCCGACGTGCCGGCCGGCCCGCGCTGCGCGGACGAGCGGCGCAGCTCCGCCGTCACCGCCCGGTTCGGCGAGTACTTCGCGGGCCGGCGGCGGGAGCTGGAGCTGCCGGTGGACTGGCGGCTGGCCACCGGGCCGCACCGGGTGGTGCTGGAGGCGCTCTACCGCACGGTGCCGTACGGCGAGACCATCACGTACGGCAGGCTGGCCGAGCGCAGCGGGGCGTTCGAGGACCTCGCGCAGAGTCCCGGCCTGGCGGCCCGCGCGGTCGGCCAGATGATGGGGGCGAACCCGCTGGCCGTGCTGGTGCCGTGCCACCGGGTGGTCGCGGCGGACGGGCTGGGCGGCTTCGGCAACGGGCGGATCGGGATGGACGTGAAGCGCTGGCTGCTGACCCTGGAGGGCTGGCTGCCGCCGACGCTGGACTGGAACGGCCCGAGCTGACGTCCTGGCCCTGAACACGGCGTCGAATAGTCCGCCGACTTTTCCCGAACAGGGAATCGAGCAGGATATCTGGTCGTACTAATTCCCCCACGCCTTCAATCACTCGTCCGAGTGATTGCGGATTCCCTCGTTCCGACTGCACTCTTATTCGCAGCAGTTGTGAATCTTCGCGTGGGGGAGGGCCCTGCAATGACCACCGAGACCAATCTCGGAATTCCCGCCCAAGGCGGCCAGTCGGACGATCAGCAGCAGCTGAGTCTCGGCACCGCCGCTGCCCGGAATCTTGCCACGACCACCAAGTCCGCGCCGCAGATGCAGGGCATCAGCTCCCGCTGGCTGCTCAAGATGCTGCCCTGGGTCGAGGTCTCCGGTGGCACGTACCGGGTGAACCGCCGCCTGAGCTACGCGGTCGGCCGTGGCCGGGTGAGCTTCGTCAAGACCGGCGCCGAGGTCCGGGTGGTCCCGCCCACACTGCGCGAGCTCCCGGTGCTGCGCGGCTTCGAGGACGATGCGCTGCTCGCCGAGCTGGCCGGCCGCTTCGCCCAGCGCGAGTTCGCCGCCGGTGAGACGGTCGTGGAGGCCGGGCAGCCGATCAGCGAGGTCTTCCTGATCGCGCACGGCAAGGTCAACAAGATCGGCAGCAGCAAGTACGGCGAGAGTGCCGTGGTCGGCGTGCTGGCTGACGGTGACCACCTCGGCGACGAGGCGCTGACCAGCGCGGACGGCAACTGGTCCTACACGGTCAAGGCCGCCACCGCCGGTACCGCGATGGTGCTCCCCTGGCCCGCGTTCCAGGAGCTGGCCGACCGCTCGGAGGCGCTGCGCGATCAGATCCTGCAGTTCCTGGCCGGCTCGCAGCAGTCGCAGAACCGTCATGGCGAGGCCGAGATCGAGCTGGCCGCCGGGCACGAGGGCGAGTTCGAGCTGCCGGGCACCTTCGTGGACTACGAACTCGCGCCGCGCGAGTTCGAGCTGAGCGTCGCGCAGACCGTGCTCCAGGTGCACAGCCGGGTCGCCGACCTCTACAACCAGCCGATGAACCAGATCGAGCAGCAGCTGCGGCTGACCATCGAGGCGCTGCGCGAGCGCCAGGAACACGAGCTGATCAACAACCCCGAGTTCGGCCTGCTGCAGAACGCCGAGTACGAGCAGCGGATCCAGACCCACTCCGGCCCGCCCACCCCGGACGACATGGACGATCTGCTCTGCCGCCGCCGGAGCACCAAGATGTTCCTCGCCCACCCCAGGGCGATCGCCGCCTTCGGCCGGGAGTGCAGCGCCCGCGGCCTCTACCCGGGCTCGATCGACGTGCAGGGCCACCAGGTGCCGTCCTGGCGCGGGGTGCCGATCTTCCCGTGCAACAAGATCCCGATCGTGGACGGCCACACCAGCTCGATCATCGCGCTGCGGGTCGGCGAGGACAATCAGGGCGTGGTCGGCCTGCACCAGACCGGGATCCCCGACGAGTACCAGCCGAGCCTCTCGGTCCGCTTCATGGGCATCAACGAGAAGGCGGTCATCTCCTACCTGGTGAGCGCCTACTACTCGGCGGCGATTCTGGTGCCCGATGCCATCGGTGTTCTGGAGAATGTCGAAATCGCTCGACCGCGGGGCTGAATCGCTGCGTCGCCGGGCGTTTCGGGACCGCTTTCGGGGCGCCCGGCGGTGGGCGGAGAATTCCACGGTTTTCGTGGATATCTGCGCATCGGCAGGTAGGAAAATCTTACGTCGGCCGGTCGGCCGCATGGTCGGATAATCGGTCGAAGGACCTGGGGGGATCAGCACGCATGGGCATCGAGACGCTCAGCCGGGACAACAACGACGAAGGTGACCGGTCGGCAGCCGAGGGGCGCGGCCTCGACACCGCGACACGGGTGCCGGGCGCCCGGGTCGAGTCGTCAGCCGGCGGCCCGGATCTGGCGGCAGCCGGTGCCGAGCCCGCCGGTGCCATCCTCGGCGGTGTCGGCGCTCCGAGCACAGCGTCCGCTGGTGAGGTGTGCAGCGATGAGGTGTCCAGCGATGAGGTGTCCACCGGCGAGGCGTCCGTCAGTGAGGTGACCGTCTCCGAGGATCCGGCCGCCGCCGAGATCCTCGGCCGGGCCCGGGCGATGGTGGACCCGGCGCTGCGGGTCGCCGTCGACTCGATGCCGAAGTCGATGGCCCGGGTCGCCGCCTACCACTTCGGCTGGCGTGAGGCCGACGGTTCGCCGTCCGCGTCCGACCCGGGCAAGGCGATCCGCCCGGCGCTCGTCCTCGCGGCCGCCCAGGCCTGTGCCGCCGCGCCGGCCACGGACCGCACAGCCGCCGTCGGCACCGGCGCTGCTCTCGTCAGCGGAACTTCCACCGGCAGCACGGTCGCGCGCGGTGCGACCGCCGCCGCGGCCGCCGTCGAGCTGGTGCACAACTTCACCCTGCTGCACGACGACGTGATCGACCGCGACGAAACCCGTCGCCACCGGCCCACCGCCTGGCGGGTGTTCGGTTCGACCGAGGCGATCCTGGCCGGCGACGCGCTGCACTCGCTCGCGCTGCGCACGCTCGCCGAGGACCAGCACCCGGCGGCCGGCAGCGCGATGCGCCGGCTCGCCCAGTGCGTGGTCGAGCTCTGCGACGGCCAGCAGGCGGACTGCGCGTTCGAACAGCGCAGCACCGTCTCGCTCGACGAGTGCCTCGCCATGGCCGAGGCCAAGACCGGTGCGCTGCTCGGCGCCGCCTGCGCGATCGGCGCGCTCTACGGCGGTGCCGACGAGAAGACGGCCGACGCGATGGACGCCTTCGGCCGGCAGATCGGTCTGGCCTTCCAGCTGATCGACGACCTGATCGGGATCTGGGGCGACCCCGCGGTGACCGGCAAGCCGGCCGGCGCGGACCTGCTGGTCCGCAAGAAGTCGCTGCCCGTGGTGGCCGCGCTCGGCTCGGGCACCGAGGCCGGTGCCGAGCTGGCGGAGATCTACGCGATCGACCGTCCGCTGACCGAGGCCGAGGTGCACCGGGCGGCGGAGGCGGTCGAGCGGGCCGGTGGCCGGGCCTGGGCCCAGGGCGCCTCGTGCGAGCGGATGGCCACCGCGATCGAGTACCTGTCCGTCGCGGTGCCCGAGCCGGCGGCAGCCGACGACCTGCTGGCGCTGGCCGAGCTGGTGACCCGCCGCAACCGCTGACCGCAGCCGCTGGCCTGCAGCCGTCATCTCCCGACCTGTGCGGCGAGCCGCCGCCACGGCCACGGCCAAGCGCTGCCCGAGCCGCGTTCCTGCCGTGTCCGTCCCGCGCCCGCGGTCGCTGCGTGCTGCCCTGCCACCGGCCGGTCGCAATCCCGTCCACGTCAGCCCCCTCTGCTCCCGTCCCCCTGTCCGCCCCGGCCATCCCGTCTACTCGCCAACAGGGAACCACCTCAAGGGAACTGCCTCGTGAGCTTTCAGGACATCGGCATCCTCGTCCTCGTCCTCGCCGTACTGGTCGTCCTACTCAAACTCCTGCAGCGCTACATCCCGCACCCGCTCCGAGAGAGCCACAACGACGTCGCCGGCTTCATCTTCGCCGCAGTCGGCGTGATGTACGCCGTTCTGCTCGGCTTCGTCGTGGTCGCCGTCTGGTCGGCCAACGACGCGGCCCGCAAGACCACCTTCGAGGAGGCGGACTCGGTGGCCGGGATCTACTGGATCTCCCGCGAACTTCCGCCCCCGCTCGGCCCGCAGCTGGAGCAGCAGACCCTCACCTACGCGCGGACCGTGATGGACACCGAGTGGCCGATGATGGCCAAGCACCAGAGCAGCCCGGAGGCCACCGATCTCGTCTACCAGATGCGCTCCAGCATCTTCGCGATCAACCCGAACGGCTCGCAGCAGCAGGTGCTCTACGACCACGCGGTGAGCCACCTGGAGGACCTCGCCACGCACCGGCGCGAGCGGTTGAACGAGGTGGACGACGACGTGCCGGTGCTGCTTTGGGTGGCGCTGATCGCGGGCGGCGTGCTGACGGTCGGCTTCACGTTCCTGTTCGGCCTCTCCAACACCCTCGCGCACACCCTGATGGTGCTCTCGCTCGGCGGGCTGGTGGTGATCTCACTGCTCATCATCAAGGAGATGAACTTCCCGTTCACCGGGGTCACCGCCGTCAAACCGACTGCCTTCGACGTCTTCCTGCAGCGGCTCCCCCCGCTGTGGGGAAGATACGTCGGAGCATCGCGCTGTTCTCGTCCTCCGGGGCCGGCGCGCTGTACGTCTCGCGACACATCTCGCGACACATCTCGCGACATCTCGCGCGCGTCGTGCGCTGGTGGTGCGTCAGATCCGGGACAGGATCTCGCGCTCCTTCTCCGGGTCGATACCCAGCGGCGTGCTGTGCTGGGCGTACGGCGTGTCGCGCGGGCCGCGCGCCTGGATCCAGGCCCAGGTGTTCCGCGCCGTCTCCTCGATCGCCCGGCAGTGCAGCCCGGCGGCCTGCGCCTTGCGACTGTCGGCCTGCCAGACGCCGGTGGGCTTGCCGTCCATGAACTCCGGCATCCAGAGCGGAAGTTCCGTCCACTCCTCGATGCCCTCGGCGATCAGTCGCTCGTCGTCCAGCCAGACCAGTTCGGCGTCCGAGCCGGTGGCGGCCTTGCAGGCCTCCAGCATGCCGCCGAAGGTGGTGTGGCCCGGCAGCGCGGTGGTGATGAAGCTTCCGTGCTGCTTCTGTTCGGCGAGGTCGAGGCCGAAGACGGCGAAGTCCTCGGCGTCGACCACCTGGATCGGCAGGTCCGGGCGGCCCGGCGCGAGCACCCGGCCGCCGAGCGCGATCCGCTCCAGCCACCAGGGCAGCCGCCCGACGTTCTCATACGCACCGACCAGCAGCCCGCAGTTGAGCACGATCGAGCGTTCGGCGCCGAACTGCTCCAGCACCGCCCGCTCGCAGCCGGCCTTGTTGGCGGTGGCGAACGGCAGATCGGGCGGCGAGTCGGCCGGGCGCGGGTGCAGCGGCGAGGACTCGTTCACCGGCTCCTCGGGCCACTGCTCGAAGGCGTGGACGGAGGAGACGAAGAGGTACCGCTCACTGAGGTCGCGCAGCAGCCGGGCCGACTGCCGGACGGCGTAGGGCTGTTGGCCGCTGGTGTCGATCACCAGATCCCAACCGCCCTCGGGTGCCTGTGCGACGAGCGCGGCGAGGTCGTCGGCCGAGTTCCGGTCGCCGCGCACGACGGTCACGCCGGGCAGGTCCGGTGCGGAGATGCCGCGGTTGAAGGAGGTCACCTGGTGGCCCCTGGACAGGGCCTGAAGAGCGAACGCCCGGCCCAGGAAGACCGAGCCGCCGAGTATGAGGATTCGCATGCCGTCGATACTGCTTCCCGCTGCCCGCCACGGCCAGGGCGTTTCGCCTTCGGCAGAGCGGTTACGCCCGGAGCGGACTGCACCGCCCGAACTGACTGCACCGCCCGAACTGACTGCACCCCCCCGAACGGACCGCACCCCCGAACGGATTGTGCTGTGCCGGCATCGGGAGGTTCGTCGGCGCCCGGGGTTTCCGCTCGGCTCGGCAAGGTGATTCTCATCTTGGTTCATGCAACACGGGCGGGGGTGTGCGGCGTCCTAGGGCTAGGGACCGGGCGGGTGTCAGCGGGTCGAGGACGAGGAGACTGACGTGGTGGCGGAGGGCGCAGCGGAGCCGGCCGGAGCACTCGGCGGGGTCGTGGCAGGTGCGGTGGACGGGCTCGGGTCGTTCGACGGGCTGCTCGGCTGGGCGGACGGTGCAGGCGTCGCGGACGGGCCGGACGTCGGGCTGGCGCTCGGGCTCACGCTGCTGCTCGGGGCGCTGCTGGCACTGCTGCCCGAGGTGGGGGTCTCCGAGGGGGTGCTGCTGGCGCTGCCACTCGGGTTCGCACTCGCGCTCGGCGAGGGCGCGGTCGACGGCGGTGCCGAGCTCGGGGCCGCGGTCGGTGTCGGGGAGGGAGCGGGCTGTGAGCCGCCCTCCAGGGTGACCACCGCGTCGGACGGCGGCAGCGAGATCTGCGCCGTCCAGTGACCCTGCGGCGCCCGCTGCTCGTCCACGGTGACGGTCACGGTGATCCGCTGGCCGGGCTCCAGGTGACCGGAGTCGCGGCTGAGCCGCAGCCAGTCGCAGGAGGGTACGGCCTGCCAGTCGACCGGTGCGTTCCCGCTGTCGGTCAGCGTGAGCACGGTGCGGTTGCCGTACGCGCCGGCCTCGACGTCCAGCCGGGCGCCGCTGCCTGACACCGTGCCGGATCCCGGCGGAGTTCCGGGCCAGGTCGGCGCCGGAACGGCCTGCAGCGCCGGGCTGGAGAGCGGGATGGCGTCCGGTACGGGCAACGCCACCAGGACGCCCTGAACGGCGGGCAGCAACGTTTCTGCACTCGACGGCGCAAAGGCGGGTGCGGCCACGCCGACCAGCTCGGCCGTCAGGCCGGTGACGCGTGGACTGCCGCCGGTCGCCGCCCCTGCCGCCGATCCCGCCGCGTTCGGTGAGCCGACCGGTGTGACGCCGCCGACCGACCCGTGCGGGCCGGTGGCCGGTCCGGTGCCGGTCTTGCCGTCCGGGCCCGTGCCGGGTGGCAGTTCGGTCCCGCCGTCCACCCGGACCGACGAGACCGCGGCCGTGGTGTCCGTTGCCGAGCCGTTCTGCTGCTGCGCGATCCAGAGCGCGGCCAGCGGCGTCGAGAGCACGGCCGCGAGCACGCCGGTGGTGACCGCCCGCTGCCGGACCAGGACGGCCCGCTCGTGCAGGTCACCGCCCGGCCGGTGCCGCTCCAGCAGGCTCGGCGCCCGGTGCCGGGGAAAGCCGCGCCGGTCGAACCGGACCCCCGGGCCGGGCGCGCCACCCGCCGCCGCTGCCCCGGTCCCGGTCCCGATCCCGCCCCTGGTCCCGACCCCGGCCCCCGGGGCCACCGCCGCCCGCCGCCCCGCGGCGGCCCCGGCCAGGAACGCCGCACCGGCCCCGCCGCCCCTGGGAACCGCCCGCCGCGGCGGAACGCCCGCCGCCGGCTCAGAGCCCACCGCAACCCCCGCCGCGAGCCGCACCCCGAGCGGCGCCGGCACCAGCGGCAGCCCGGCGGGCCGCGGCGCCTGCCCAGGCTCCTCCTCGCGCACCCGTTCCGCCGTGCCGCGGCAGGTCGGGCAGTCCACCACGTGCCGGACCAGCTCGCGGCGCAGCGCCGGCCCGAGCACCCAGGACCGCCAGTGCTCGGCACCGCTGCCCCCGAGCCGGGCGAGCTCGGGGCAGTTGCCCACGCCGAGCACGAGCAGCGCGAGCCTGGTCCGGGTGAGCTCGGCGGTCCCGTCCGCGAGCAGGTGTTCGGCGGCATCGAGCCCGAGGCCGAGCACCGCCGCGACCTCCGCCGGACCGAGCCGGTGCCGGACGGACAGCTCCAGCGCCTCCCGCTGCTCGGCCGTGGTCCCGGCCGCCTCCGGCCAGGCCAGCGAGGCCAGCTCACGCCGCCGCCGGGCCGGCCCGTCAGGATCACCCACCACACCCACCTCGCCCGCCACGCCTGGCCACGCCCGTCCGTCCGCCCGCGCCGGCGCGGCGTTCGACTGCGGCCCGGTCGACTGCGGCCCGGCGCTCGACCGCGGCGCCGGACCGGTGGCCGGCCCGTCCGCCAGCCGCCGCACGCAGGCCCAGCGGGCGAGCGAGTACAGCCAGGCCCGCAACAGCGCGGGATCGGCGAGCCGCTCGCCGTTGCGCTCCGCCAGCTCGCGCACCTCGGCGACCGCGGCCGCCGCCGCGTCCTGGGAG
Organism: Kitasatospora sp. NEAU-69; assembly: GCF_057158765.1. Lineage (NCBI taxonomy): Bacteria > Bacillati > Actinomycetota > Actinomycetes > Kitasatosporales > Streptomycetaceae > Kitasatospora > Kitasatospora sp. NEAU-69. The sequence goes on along the minus strand of NZ_JBWXUE010000014.1, from coordinate 17,663 downwards.
CACAGCACCGAGAGGCAGTAGGTGTACAGACCGTCCAGCAGTTGCTGGTAGGCGGGCAGCACGGCCGCGGCCGGGCGCTGCTCCGGTACGGCCTGCGGGACGCGCTGCGGCCGGGTGCTGTGGGTGCTGTGGGGGCTCACCCGACCGACGGTAGGGAGCCTCGGCCAGGCGGCCCAGCACATTCGGCTCGTTGTACTTCTTTCGGGTAACAACACCGCTCACCGGCTGACGCCATGCCCGACAATGCCGCCCCCACGGCCCCGATGCCGCCCCCAAGCCGCCCCACCCCGCGCGGCGCCGCGTTGTCGGACCCACCGGCTACCGTGGCCCCCATGGCAGCCCGCACCTCGAAGACCACCGCCAAGCCCCGTCCGGCCTACCGCTGCACGGAGTGCGGCAACCAGCTGCCCAAATGGGTCGGCCGGTGCCCGGAGTGCAACGCCTGGGGCACGGTCGAGGAGTACGGTGCGGTGCCGATCCGCACTACCGCTGCCGGCCCGGTGAGCTCCCCGGCCCGGCCGATCGGCCAGGTGGACGGCCAGGTGGCGACCGCCCGCTCCACCGGCGTCCCGGAGCTGGACCGGGTCCTCGGCGGCGGCCTGGTCCCGGGCGCCGTGGTGCTGCTCGCGGGCGAGCCGGGCGTCGGCAAGTCCACCCTGCTGCTCGACGTCGCCGCGAAGGCCGCGAGCTCCCAGCACCGCACGCTCTACGTCACCGGTGAGGAGTCGGCCGGTCAGGTGCGGCTGCGCGCCGACCGGATCAACGCGCTCTCCGACCACCTCTACCTGGCCGCCGAGTCGGACCTGGGCGCGGTGCTCGGCCACATCGAGGCGGTCAACCCGGGCCTGCTGATCCTGGACTCGGTGCAGACCATCGCCTCCGCCGAGCTGGACGGCGCGCCCGGTGGCCCGGCCCAGGTCCGCGAGGTGGCCGGTGCGCTGATCCGGGCCTCCAAGGACCGCGGCATGGCCACCCTGCTGGTCGGCCACGTCACCAAGGACGGCCAGATCGCCGGCCCCCGCCTGCTGGAGCACCTGGTCGACGTCGTGCTGAGCTTCGAGGGCGACCGGCACGCCCGGCTGCGGATCATCCGCGGCATCAAGAACCGCTACGGCGCGACCGACGAGGTCGGCTGCTTCGAGCTGCACGACGAGGGGATCGAGGGCCTGGCCGACCCGAGCGGCCTCTTCCTGACCCGCCGTGACAAGCCGGTGCCCGGCACCTGCCTGACCGTCACGCTGGAGGGCAAGCGGCCGCTGGTCGCCGAGGTGCAGGCCCTGATGGTGGATTCGCAGATCCCCTCGCCGCGCCGGACCACCTCGGGTCTGGAGTCGCCGCGGATCGCGATGATCCTGGCGGTGGTCGAGCGGCACGGCGGCGTCAAGCTCGGCAAGCAGGACATCTACACCGCGACCGTCGGCGGCGTGAAGCTCACCGAACCGTCCGCCGACCTGGCGATCGCACTCGCCGTGGCCAGCTCCTCCTCGGACACGCCGCTGCCGAGCAACCTGGTCGCGATCGGCGAGGTCGGACTCGCGGGCGAGGTGCGCCGGGTGACGGGCGTGCAGCGCCGGCTCGCCGAGGCGCACCGGCTCGGCTTCACCCACGCGCTGGTCCCGCCGGACCCGGGCAAGGTGCCGGCGGGCATGAAGGTGGTCGAGGTCGCCGACATCGGCGAGGCGCTGCGGGCGATCCCCGGCCGCCGCCGAGCCGCCGCCAAACCCCGTACGGAGCAGCGTTCGCAGGCCAACGGAGGGCCTGCCGGGGCGCCCTCGGTGCCCGCGCCGGCGGTCCGTCCGGCCGCGTACTCCGAGGAGCTGATGGCGGGGTGGGAACCGGTCGATTCGGACGAACTGCTCTGACGCAGGCTCCGTCGCCGCGCCCGCACCGTAGACTTTGCCCTGTCCAGTACCAAATCGGCCTGTCCGGACAACCGGACCGGTCAGTGCAGATCAGTGCAGAGCAGCAGCGAACGAGGGTCGCGACCGCCGCAGGCGGGCGGTCCGGGTCGGCCGGAGGAGTCACGTGGCAGCGAGCGACCGGGCGGATAAGTCCTCCCGTGAAGAGGCCCTGCTGCGCGCGTCGGTCCAGGCCATCGCGCCCGGCACGCCGCTGCGCGACGGCCTGGAGCGGGTGCTGCGCGCCAACACCGGCGGCCTGATCGTGCTCGGCTTCGACAAGACGGTCGAGTCCCTCTGCACCGGCGGCTTCGTGCTGGACGTCGAGTTCAGCGCGACCCGGCTGCGCGAGCTGTGCAAGCTGGACGGCGCGGTCGTGCTCGACAAGGACATCACCAAGATCGTCCGGGCCGGCGTGCACCTGATGCCGGACGCGAACATCCCCACCGACGAGACCGGCACCCGCCACCGCACCGCCGAGCGGGTGAACCGGCAGACCGGCTTCCCGGTCGTCGCGGTCTCGCACTCGATGCGGCTGATCGCGATGTACGTCAACGGCGCCCGCCGGGTCCTGGAGGACTCCACCACCGTGCTGTCCCGCGCCAACCAGGCGCTGGCCACGCTGGAGCGCTACAAGCTGCGGCTGGACGAGGTGGCCGGCACGCTCTCCGCACTGGAGATCGAGGACCTGGTCACGGTCCGGGACGTCACCGCGGTCGCCCAGCGGCTGGAGATGGTCCGGCTGATCGCGGCCGAGATCGCCGGCTACGTGCTGGAGCTCGGCACCGACGGCAGACTGCTCTCGCTCCAGCTGGACGAGCTGATCGCCGGCGTCGAGCCGGAGCGCGAGCTGGTCGCCCGCGACTACTTCCCCGAGCGGGCCGCCAAGCGCGGCCGCACCGTCGCGGAGGTGCTCGCCGATCTGGAGGCGCTGACCCACGCCGAGCTGCTCGACCTCCAGACGGTCGCGAAGGCGATCGGCTACTCCGGCTCGCCCGAGTCGCTGGACGCTGCGGTCTCCCCGCGCGGCTACCGCCTGCTGGCCAAGATCCCGCGGCTGCCGAACACCGTGATAGAGCGCCTGGTCGAGCACTTCGGCGGGCTGCAGAAGCTGCTCGCGGCCAGCATCGACGACCTGCAGACCGTCGAGGGCGTCGGCGAGACCCGGGCGCGATCGGTCCGCGAGGGGCTCTCCCGGCTCGCGGAGTCCTCGATCCTGGAACGCTACGTCTGAGCCACGTCTGAGCCACCGCACATGAGTTGACCCCCTGTCGGAGAACCGACAGGGGGTCAACTCATGTCCCACCCGCGCTAAGCGTCCAGCCGGGTCGAGGTGCGGGCCGGGACCGGGCCGCCGGACGGGCCGGTCAGCTCGGCCTGGACCAGGTAGTTGCCGGCCGGCGCGGGGGAGGTGTCGGTCGGGGTGGCGCACTGCGGCTTGCTGCGGGTGCGGTCCCAGACGAAGGTCTCGGTCAGCGCGGTCTCGGCCGAAACCTGCACCCAGCGGCCCTGCTTGTCGGTCACGCAGTCGGCCGAGGACCAGATCCGCTCCCCGCTCGCCGAGTTGACGGTGATCGCGGCGGCGGCCTGGCTCAGGTCCACCCGGCACGGGGAGTTCGAGGCGTTGCGCACCTTCAGCTCGAAGGTGGGCTTCTCCTTCGAGGTGTAGGAGTTCTGCGTGCCGGCCAGTTCCAGGGTGAGCTGGGAGGCGGTGCAGACCGGGAGGGCCAGGACCGGGGCGGTGTTGATCGGCGGCGTCCCGCCGGCTCCACCAGCACTGCCGTCACTGCCGCTGCCACCACTGCCACCCGCGCCGCCGCCGGTCCCGGCCGTGCCGCTACCGCCGCCCGCGCCGCCACCGGTGCCCGCCGTGCCACCCGAGCCGCCGGTGCCGCCGCTCGCGTCACCGCCGGTGGACCCGCCCGCCGCGCCGCCCGTACCGCCCGCACCACCGGGGTTCGGCGCGCCCGAGGCCGTCCCCGAGGCGCCGCCGCCCGGGCCGCCGCTCGGCTCGCCGGTGCCGCCGGGCCGGGTGCTGATCGCGGGGCCGGTCGGCGTCGCACCCGGCGTGATCGAGCTCGCGGCCGTCGGCGTCGGCGCGGCCTGCGCGGTCTTCTGCTTGGCGCCACCCTGACCGTTCGTCAGCCAGAGCACCACGGCCACCACCACCGCGAGCGCGACGAGCACAACAAGGCGCCGCCGCCAGTAGATCGAGGCGGGCAACGGTCCGACGGGCTGACGCAGAGAAGGCACGATCAAACTCTACGAGAGGCGGAGCACCGCTTGTCGCACCAACACCTGTCTCAGTACCTGATCTTTCACATCATCTGCCATTTCCGCCGTCCGAGGGAGCCGATCACGGGCCTCGCGGCTGCCGAGCACGCCTGCCGACTGCCCGTCGCCCGGGCCCCGACTGTGCGAGGATCGGAGACGCTATGCCGACGACAACCGCATCCCCGCGCACCCCAGCCCCGTTGCTGCACGCCCTCGTCCTGGACTGGTACCGGGAGAACGCCCGCGACCTGCCCTGGCGCACGCCGCAGGCCTCGCCGTGGGCCGTCATGGTGAGCGAGTTCATGCTCCAGCAGACCCCGGTCAAGCGGGTGCTGCCCGCCTACGCGGCCTGGCTGGAGCGCTGGCCCACCCCGGCCGCGCTGGCCGCCGACGCCCCGGGCGAAGCGGTCCGGATGTGGGGCCGGCTCGGCTACCCGCGCCGCGCGCTGCGGCTGCACGCCGCCGCCACCGCGATCACCGAGCAGCACGGCGGCGCCGTCCCGGACGACCACGCCGAACTGCTCGCGCTGCCCGGTGTCGGTGAGTACACCGCCGCCGCCGTCGCCTCCTTCGCGTTCCGGCAGCGGCATGCGGTGCTGGACACCAACGTCCGCCGGGTGCTCGCCCGCGCGGTGACCGGCGTCGAGTACCCGGCCACCGCGACCACCGCCGCCGAGCGCCGTACGGCCGTCGAGCTGCTCCCGGAGGACACCGCGACCGCCGCCGAGTGGGCGGTGGCCGTCATGGAGCTCGGCGCGCTGGTCTGCACCGCCCGCAGCCCCGAGTGCGGTGGCTGCCCGCTGCGTCGCCAGTGCGCCTGGCAGGCGGCCGGCTGCCCGCCGTACCAGGGCCCGGCCCGGCGCGGCCAGAGCTACGAGGGGACCGACCGCCAGGTCCGCGGCAAGCTGCTCGCGGTGCTGCGCGAGGCGCACGGCGAGGTCCCGCAGCACCGGCTGGACGCCGTCTGGCCGGAGCCGATCCAGCGGGCCCGGGCGCTGGACGGGCTGGTCAGCGACGGGCTGGTGGAGCCGCTCGCCGCGGGGATGTACCGACTGCCGGTCTGACGTCGACAGACGCGAAGAGGCGCCGCCGTCCCGGGATCCCTCCGGGACGGCGGCGCCTCTTCAGCTTCGGCGCCAGGCGCCAGGCGCTAGGGCAGGCGGGTCAGTGCGCCATCTCCAGCGAGGGCTCGGCCTGCTTGCCGGCCCCGCGCAGCGGGGTGCCCTTGAGGAAGAGCGCGGCGATGATCGCGATCACGCTGATCGCGGCGGCCCACAGGAAGACCGAGTGGATGCCGTTGGAGACCGCGTGGTGGAACGCGTCCTGGACCGGCGCCGGGAACGTGCGCAGCTTGGTCGGCGTCATCTGGTCGGCGCTGCCACCCGCTGCGCTGTGGCCGAGCCGCTCGGTGAGCGTCGAGCTGAGCCGGTGCGTGTAGATCGAACCGAACAGCGCGACACCGAACGAGCCGCCGATGGTCCGGAACAGCGTCGCCGTCGAGCTGGCCACGCCCATGTCCTTGAGGCCGACGCTGTTCTGCGCGACCAGCATGGTGATCTGCATCAGGAAGCCCATGCCCGCACCGAGGACGGCCATGAAGAGCCCGGAGGTGAAGCGGGTGGTGCCGACGCCCATGCCCGAGAGCAGCACCGCGCCGCCGCCCATCACGATGGTGCCGATGATCGGGAAGATCCGGTACTTGCCGGTCTTCGTGACGACCTGGCCGACCACCAGCGAGACCACCAGCATGCCGAGCATCATCGGCATCAGCAGCAGGCCGGAGTTGGTGGCCGACGCGCCCTGGACGATCTGCTGGTACTGCGGCAGGAAGGTGACGCCGCCGAACATCTGGAAGCCGACGATGAAGCCGACGATCGAGACGACGGTGAAGTCGCGGTTGCGGAACAGGCTCAGCGGCAGCATCGGCTCCTGGACCCGCGCCTCCACGTAGCAGAAGCCGATCAGCGAGGCGGCGGCCAGCACGATCAGGCCGATGATGTGCTTGGAGCCCCACGCGTACTGCGTGCCGCCCCAGGTCGTGATGAGCACCAGCGAGGTGATGCCGATGGTCAGCAGCGCGGCGCCGAGGTAGTCGACCTTCGCGTCCGAGCGGACCTTCGGCAGGTGCAGCGTGACCATGACGACGGCAAGTGCGACCAGGCCCAGCGGCAGGTTGATGTAGAAGATCCAGTGCCAGCTGAAGTGGTCGGTGATGAACCCGCCGAGCAGCGGGCCACCGATCGTGGCGAGCGCCATCACGGCTGCGAACATGCCCTGGTACTTGCCGCGCTCACGCGGCGAGACCAGTGCGCCCATGATCGACATCACGCCGACCATCAGACCGCCGGCGCCCAGACCCTGGAGCGCGCGGAAGGCGATCATCTCGTTCATGTTCTGCGACAGGCCGGCCAGGGCCGAGCCGATCAGGAAGATCACGATCGAGGTGAGGAAGGTGCCCTTGCGGCCGTAGAGGTCACCCAGCTTGCCCCAGATCGGGGTGGCTGCCGCGGTGGCCAGGGTGTACGACGTGACCACCCAGGAGAGGTGGTTCGCCCCGTGCAGATCGCCCACGATGGTGGGCATAGCCGTACCGACGATCAGGTTGTCGAGCATCGCCAGCATCATCGTGATGACCAGTCCGACCATCACCAGTCGGATCTCACGCGCGGACCGTACCGGACGTTGCTCGCCGGCCGCCCCCTCGACGGCTCCCGGCGGGGTGTCCGCCGTCGCCTCGACCTGCTGTTGTGCCATGGTGACTCTCCCGGAAAACGCTTCTGGTCCGCGGCTCGCGGCGCCTGCTGGATCGACCTTACTTGCCGACCGGCTAGTTATTGCTTCGTTGGCACGGTAAGGTCTGCATAAGGCGGGCGTCAAGCCAGATTCGGTCGCACGTCCAGTCGGCAGCGAGAATGTGCAACGTGACCGTTGATCAGGAGTGATCCACGCGGTCGGGACCGCTTAACCGAACAGCAGCTACCTAGGCAGGCCACGAAGCCATGAGTACGACGCAGAGCCCCCGCAGCGACACCCGGGCGCGCATCATCGCGGTCGCGCTCGAGCTCTTCTCCGAGCAGGGGTACGAGAAGACCTCGCTGCGCGAGATCGCCGACCGGCTGGGCGTCACCAAGGCCGCGCTGTACTACCACTTCAAGACGAAGGACGACATCGTCCACGGCATCGTCGAGACGATGGCCGCGCCGATCGACGAGACCATCGTCTGGGGCGAGCAGCAGAGCTGGTCGCCCGAGGTGCGCGACGAGCTGATCCGCCGGTTCGCGGCCGGCATGGCCGAACGCGCGCCGCTGCTCCGCTTCTTCCACGAGAACCAGCCCGCGCTGCGTGAGTCGGCGGCCGGGCTGGAGTTCAAGAACCGCATGATCAAGATGGTCCGGCTGGTGCACGGCCCCGGTGCCGCGTTCGACGACCGGCTGCGCGCGACCATGGCGCTCTTCTCGGTGAACTCGGCGTTCTTCCTGCTCAAGCACGACGAGGGCGAGCACGGCGTGGACGGGTGCGAGGACTCGGCGGACGGCGGCGGGGCGACGCTGGAGGAGGCGATGACCGCCGCGCTCGGCGTCGCGCTGGAGATCGCCACCCGGATCGAGCCGCGGCAGCCGGCCGTCCACTGACCGCCGTCATCCACTGATCGCAGGCTTCCCCGGCCGTCCGGCTCAGAAGTTCCCGGCGCCGTGCGCGGCCAGGTAGCCGATCGGGTCCACCACCGCGCCGTAGCTGTTGCTGGTGCGGATCTCGAAGTGCAGGTGCGGCCCGGTGCTGTTGCCGGTGGTGCCGGAGAGGCCGAGTGGCTGACCGGCGGTCACCTGGTCCCCCTCGCTGACGTCGAGCCGCGACATGTGCGCGTACAGCGCGAAGTGGCCGTCGGGTAGCCCGAGCACGATGGCGTTGCCGTACGCGCCCTGCCAGTCGGCCGAGACGACGGTGGCGTTGCCGACGGCGAGCAGCGGGGTGCCCGAGTTCACCGCGAAGTCCACGCCGGTGTGGTAGCCGGCGGCGTACTGCGAGTCCGGCACGCCGAACGGGCTGGTGATCGGCGCGCCGGGCGCGGGGGCCGACCAGGCGGGCTTCGGCGCGGGTGCCGGCGGCGGCGGCGGCGCCTGGACGGGCGCGCCGGGGGCCCCGGGCGCGGCCGGGGGAGCGCTCGGCGTCAGGTTGCCGGCCAGCGCGACGGCCTGCTGCGAGGCGTCCGCGCCGCCGGGCAGCCGGTACGGCACGGGCTGCGCGAGCTGCACCAGGTTGTCCACCGGCAGCGCGCCGTGCGCCGTGGTGAACGCCGACTTGCCCGGGGTGGTCGGGTGCACGGTCTGCGCGACGGCGCTGCCGGGCGCGGCCGCCAGCATGATCCCGAGCAGCAGCCCGCCCGCCCCGGCGGACACCGTGGCCTTGCGGCGGTGCGGGCCGCGGAAGACGGCGTACGGGTCCACCCGCGGCGTGCCGGCGTGCAACTGGGCGTGCCGAGCGCGCCCGGCGCGCAGGACGGGCACGCCGGCGGCAGGCTCGGGATTGCCGTCGCTATCGGTCTCGGCATCGGTATCGGTATCGGAGGGATGGGCGGACATCGGCGATCGACCTCGCAGCGGTTGGGGGCAGCTTCGGGGCAGTTCTGCGCAGCCGGGAGCGGTCGTGCGAGGGGCACCTGGCTGGGGGACCATCCAGGTGTAACCGTCGGTCAGGTGGTACCGAAATCCGATGAGCTACTACGGCGTGTAGTGCGGCGGGCCCGTTATTTTCAGGCGATCGGCGTATTGATCAGCTCAACTGATCTTCAGTACGGCCTTCGGGGCCACTGAGCCCCCGCCGGTGCTCCCCTTGTCGCCGCTGCCGAGGCCCGTCCGTCCCTTGGGATCGGGCTACTACCGCCGCTCGTACCGGCCGGAAACGCTGTGATCAGTACCACCCTCCCCACACGTTTCGACGGCGTTCTCCCCGTCGTCGGCTTCCCGTCGCCGGAGCCATTCCCGGATCCGGTCGCCTGATGGACCATCGAGGGATGACCGCTGAGTCGAACGTCTCGAACGTCCAATCGGATCCGGTCGCCACCTCGTCCCCGCCCCTGTCCCCTTCCTCGTCGCCGCTGGCGCCGCTGGCACCGCCCGTCACCCCGGCGGCCGCGGGCACCCCGTCCACCGCGTACGTGCAACCCGCGGCAGCGGCCGACCGGCGCTTCCTGCTCTGGCGCGGCGCCCGCCGGATCCTCTCCGGCCCGCGCCCCGTCACGCTGCACGAGCGGCTCGCCGAGCTCGGCGCCGACGCCCGCACGGCGGTCGCCCCGCTGGAGCGTCCCGACTTCTACGGCGACGGCGTCGTCGCGGTCCTCGAACAGCGGGTCGCCGACCTGCTCGGCAAGCCCGCCGCGGCCTTCTTCCCGACCGGCACGATGGCGCAGCAGGTGGCGCTGCGCTGCTGGGCCCGGCGGCGCGGCGACCACGTGGTGGCCTCCCACCCGCTCGCGCACCTGGAGACCCACGAGCGACGGGCCTTCGACCGGCTGAGCGGCCTGCAGTCGGTCTGGCCCACCGTCGCCCGCCGGCTGCCGACCGCTGCCGAACTGCACGACTTCGACGAGCCGTTCGGCGTCCTCTTCCTCGAACTGCCACTGCGCTCGGCCGGGTTCGTCCTGCCCTCCTGGAGCGACCTGACCGCTGCCGTCGCCACGGCGAGGGAGAGCGGCGCCGCGGTGCACCTGGACGGCGCCCGGCTCTGGGAGTCGGCCGTCCACTACGGCCGCCCGCCGGCCGAGCTCGCCGCACTGGGCGACTCGGTCTACGTCTCGTTCTACAAGGCGCTCGGCGGCCTGAGCGGCGCCGCGCTGGCCGGGCCGGCCGACCTGATCGGCGAGGCCCGCGCCTGGCGGCACCGCTACGGCGGCCTGCTCTACCAGCAGTGGCCCGCCGTGCTCGCGGCGATCGGCGGCCTGGAGCGCGAACTGCCGCGCCTGCACCGTTACCTGGACCAGGCGAAGGTGCTCGCGGACGGCCTGCGCGAGGCCCTGCGTGCCGTCCCGGCCGGCCGGATCCACCCCGACCCGCCGCACACCCACCAGTTCCAGCTCTGGCTGCCGTACTCACCGGAGCAGCTCACCGAGGCGGGCCTGCGGTACGGGGAGGAGAGCGGCGACGCGCTCTTCGGCACCTGGTGGGAGAGCGCGGTGCCGGGGCTGTCGATGACCGAGGTGACCGCCGTGACGCCGTCGCTGGCGTGGACGGCGGCGGAGGTGGCGGACTCGGTCGGGGCGTTCCTGGAGTTGCTGGCCAAGGAGTAGAGGAGGGCGTAGAGGTGACTGCCCATCGGTAAAGTCAGCTCATCCGACCAAGCGTGACCCAGGGGGGTACGTACCGTGAACGACCGCTTCGAGGACGTCGAGCTGGCCGAGGCCGTCGAAGCCGTCCGCCGTCAGCTGGCAGCGGCCGCCGAACGCGCCGAGGGCGAACGGTTCCAGTTCGAGGTCGGCACGGTGCAGCTGGAGTTCGGCGTCGAGCTGCGCCGGGACGCGAAGGGTTCGGGTGGCGTCAAGGCCTGGGTGCTGTCGGCGGGCGCGGAGGCCTCGGCGGGGCGCACCAGGACGCACAAGGTGACCGTCAGCCTCACGCCGAAGGACATGGCCACCGGCGCCGACGTCCGGATCGGCAACCGCGACCTGGGCAGCAAGGACGGCTGGGAGTGAGGGCAGCGCCTTCCCGGGCGGCGGCGGTCCGGGGGACGCGGCAGGGGAGCGGGGTGCTGCTGACGGAACGGCTGGTGCTGACAGCGGGCCACGTGGTGGAGGAGGGGACTGCCGAAGTCGCCGTGCCCAGGTATAGCGGTTGGGTTCACTGCGATGTGGTGTGGCGGTCGGCGACGGCGGACGTCGCGCTGCTGCGGGCTGGTGTCCCGCTGACCGCGCCGATTCCACCGCTGTCCTGCGGCAGTACCGATGACCTGGTGGCCCCGCTGCCGCTCTGCCACCTCACCGGGTTCCCGCGAGCGGCCCGGGACGATGCCGGGCGACTGGACAGCCACCAGCTGCTCGCCACGCTGATGCCGGGCAGCGGCGCGGTCTCCGGGCGCCATCTGCTCACCCTCGACCACCCGCCGGCCACCGGTCCGTCGCCGTGGCTCGGGCTCTCCGGTGCGGGCGTGTTCTTCCGCGATCGCCTGCTCGGCATCGCTGTGGCGGACACGCGACCGGACACCTGGTCGCACACGCAACTCGCTTTTGAGCCCATAGTGCCGCTGCTCGATGAACTCCCGGAGGGCTTCTCCGTCTCCGTGGGTGGGATCTCTGCGCAGGAAGTCGAAGATGCCGACTTTGAGGTGCGCTACCGGGAGTGGGTTGCCACTGCCCACGGCAAGCTCCGGATCTTCGGCCTGGACCTCTCCCGCACGCACTCCCGCTTCACCAGCCTTGATACTGCCTACCTGAGCCTGGAAGCCGACGCCGACGGCCCGCACGGCGTGCGCCGTCAGGATCGGGTCGAGCAGATGCTGGCCGGTCGCGACCGGGTGCTGCTGCGCGGCCGGGCCGGGTCCGGCAAGAGCACACTGGTGCAGTGGCTCGCGGTGCACACCGACCGGGTGCCGTTCGTGCTGCGCCTGCGCTCGATGTACCGCAAGGGCACGCTGAGCCCCGGTCCGGACGCGTTCCTTGAGCTCGAGGACTGCTGGCTCGCCGCCGAGCAGCCCACCGGCTGGGTCGGCCGGCTGCTCCGGGCCGGCCGCGCACTCATCCTGGTGGACGGCCTCGACGAGATCCCGGAGGCGGAACGCGAGGACGCCCGCGAGTGGCTCGGCAAGCTGCTGACGCACTACCCGCAGAACACCTGTCTCGCCACGGTCCGCCCATCCGCCGTGCCGACCGGATGGCTGGATGAGTACGGCTTCGATGAGCTCTCGCTCTGCCCGATGTCAGCCCCGGACCGCGAGCTGCTGGTCAGTCGTTGGCACGAGGCTGTCGTTGAGGAGGCGACGACCGACCAGGAAAGGCGCGAACTCCCTCAGCTCCGCGACCGGTTGCTCCGTACCCTGGCCAGCTCTTCTGAACTGTCCCAACTCGCCGACAGCCCACTGCTCTGCGCGATGCTCTGCGCGCTCAACCGCGAGTGGGACGGCGCGCTGCCGAAGCGCCGGATGGAGGTGTACGAGGCCGCGTTGAGCATGTTGCTGGTCCGCCGCGACCAGCAACGTGGCGTGGAGGCGGCCGTGGTGCTCGGAAAGGAGGAGCAACTGGCTGTCCTGCAAAGGATTGCGTACTGGCTTGTAGTCAACTCCCTAGTGGAGGGGGGAAAGAGCGACGCCGCGCACCAGATCAAGCGGTTGCTTCCCACGCTCTCCACCGAGGCCCAGGCGGTCAGTGCGGAACGAATCCTCGCGCAACTGATCGACCGCAGCGGCCTGCTCGCCGAGACCAGTACCGATGGCTTCGAGTTCGTGCACCGGACCTTCCAGGACTATTTGGCGGCCATGGAGTTCGCCGAGGAGCGCTCGTTCGGCCTGCTGGTCGGGCGGGCCACGGACGACCAGTGGTCCGAGGTCATCCGGCTCACCGTCGGCCATGCAAGCCCGGCCGATCGGGGTGCACTTCTCTCCCTCCTCCTGTCCTCCGAGCATGGCCAGAGTCGCGATGTCCGGATTCTCGCCGCGACCTGCCTGCCCTACGCCAAGCGCCTGCCCGAGGACGTTCGAGCCCGATTGTTGGCCACTACAAGGGATTTGGTGGTCGGAGAGCTCGGAGTTCTTACCAGTCGGCAACGGACGCGGCTGGCGGGCGCGGGGGACGAGATCGTGGCCTGGATTCCGGATGCGGTGTCGTTGCCCCACTACCCGTCGGCGGCGTTGTCCCTGCTCGCCGAGATCGGCAGCGACCTAGCCCTGCACTGCCTCGCCGACCTCGCCGCCCAGGTCGACCCGCGAGACCGCTCCAGGCTCTCCGACTTCTGGAGCCGGTTCGACTCCGAGTCCTTCGCTCGGCAGGTTCTTCAGCCGTTGGACCTCAGTGAGGCGGTGATCACCGTACGCAGCGAAGCGGCCCTCCTAATGGTCGCGACACTCGGACCGGTGCGGCGCCTGGTAATCAACGGAGTGCCTCGACTGAGCCCCAAGTCGCTGGAGGGTGTACGAGCCAGGGGGCTGAGCGTCTTCGGCGCTGCCGAGCTGACCGACCTGTCCGTACTGCTGGCACTACCGGAGCTCGACAATCTGGAACTCGTTGACTGCCGCGCACTCCTGGACCTGTCGGCGCTGAAAGGGCGCAAGATCGAGGCTCTGGCCCTCTACAGCATCCCGGGGGTGGCCACAGTTGAGCAACTTGCTTCCTTGGTAGGGGCATTGCCATGGCTACGCTTGCTGATGCTGGATGAGCCTTCGCTCTATTCACTCGGCTCGGAGGCTGTACTGCCGCCCCTGGAGATCCTTCAGGTGGGTATGGATGAGGGGGATCTGTCGGCCGCTGCGCTGTTCGCCGCTGTTTCGACGCTGGTCATTGAATTCTTCTGGGAACCGCTCGAGCCTGTTGATCTCTCAGGGTTCGCGGGCCTGTCCGGTCCGGCCATTGAGGTCGATCTGACCAAGACGAAGGAGCCCCGGATCAGCGACTACATCACCGGCTACCAGGACATCCCAAGCCACCGCCTCGCCATCCACACTTCCTCACCCCGGGAGGACTGACCCCTCCCGCATCGCCGCTCTCGCCATCGCCACCCCGCGCAGGTTCCGTGCCACGGCCGCCGCGTCCCGACTCGGCGTGCCTCCTGCGCCGCAGCCTCGGCAGGTCCCGGCGCTGCGCGTCGGTCGCCGGCAACTCACGCACTCGTGCAGCAGGTGGGTCGGCTCGGGAGCCAGCTCCTCCATCGGTGCCGGCATCTTGCGCTCCAGTCGGTCGCGGAGCAGCGCCATGGGGGAGAAGATCCGCCCGGACGGCAGCGTGTCCAGCAGCGCATGCCGCAGCCGGGCCTCGCTGCGGTCGGTGGCCAGCCACTGCGCCACCAAGGGTGCCAGTGCCGCAAGTTCGCGCACCCCGAGCGGCAAGCGGGTCTCGCGCGCCAGCAGGCGGCCCAACACCTTCGCCGCCACGGCTAGGGGCGATGAAGCATCAGGATCCGGATCAGCGTCAGCGGCGGGAGGGAGGGTCTTCCCCCTTCCTCTTTTCCCCGAAGGGGAAGTGCCGGCGCACCGACTCGCCGCTTGACCGACTGCCGGATTCTGGGCACTCGGCGGCGTGGCGTCGCCCGCCTCGCTCAACTTCCAGGCTTCGGCGATCTGTTCGGGCGTGGTCAGCGGCTCACTGCTGACCATCACCCGGGTGCTCCAGGTGCCTTTGGTCGGGTGCTGCCGCGACTTCGTGTGGAAGTAGCCCTCTTCGATCAGTTGCTCGCGCGCACGGGCGACGGCGCAGCGGCCCTCGGGCATCCGGGCGCCGATGGTGAGGATGGTGTCGTGGCTGCCGGGCGGCAGGGAGAGCGCCCACAGCAGCAGCGTCTTCGCCGTAGCCTTCAGCCTTGGGTGGCGAATGATGTCGTGGCTTGCCTGCAGGTAACGGGCAGGCGCGATAAAGTGACGGTGCATCGGAGGGTTTGCTCCTGTGCCGAGCCCCGGGGTGTTGGCGCACCGCCGGGGTATAACTTTTGCTTACGCGGCGGACGCTAGCACGCAGTGATCGTCTGATCACTGTCGGCTGTGGCATATTCACTCTTCCGAGTGGTGAGGTCCTGCCTCGGTCGCCCTGCCCGTGCAGGCCAGTTGTCCGGTGATTCGGTCATGGATCTGCCGCATCACCGCGAGCATCGCATCCAAGTTCGCCTCAGACGCGCCGTCCTGCGCCAGCTCGTCCAACAGCCGCCCGGCCGCCGCGAGGTCCAGATGCGCCGCCTCCAGGTCATAGGGCTCCGCCAGGCTCTCCCCGGGAATCGGCGCCGTCACGAGCTCTCCTCCTCGGGAGCCGGGCGAACGTCCCGGGGATGCCGCGTCCACTCCACGCCACCCCCGGGCCGCCGGAGGTAGACCCGACCCTGGTACACGTCACGCACGATGGCCCGCACCCCGGTCGGACCGTCGATCACCTCGGCACCGACTGCCGGCGCCGGCATCGCCGCGCTCACCGGAACTCGCTGACCGACGGGACCCACGGAAGGGCCGCGCGCCGTTCGCGGGATTGTTCCATCTCGAAGCAGAGGCACCGGGGTTCTGCGCAGGAGCAGTACACCCACACCCCGTTGTCAGCCTGCACATTGCCCGCGCACAGGTCGTGCCGGTCGCCGCCGCAGAAGCCGCTCACCATCACCGCAGGGACCGGCAGGAGCACGGGACGCGACTGCCGCGCGCTCACTGGCCGACCTCCGTGTACTCGGCTCGATCGGCTAGGGCATCCAGCGTGCGAACGTGTTCGATCACGGACGTCTTCTCCTGACTGAGTTCCTGTCAGTAGAAGCCTGCTGCTCGGGGGAGAGCCGAACTATCACAGCCCAGTGATATTCGATCGGCTACATGCCCCTGCGTTCCGCATAATTCGCGGCGCCTAGAGCATTGATTCGTGCTGTGGCCTGGGGAAATGCGGCTGGATACGCCGTGGGGGCGTGTCTCTAGGCGTGGGGGTTGTGGCTGGTCAGCGGGTTTCGGGGGTGAGTTCGACGATCTTCTTGGGTGCGGGGATGTCGAGCTTGCCCAGCAGGTCGCGCTGGGTGCGGGTGAGCTCGGTGAGCTGGCGGAAGGTGCCGGCGGGGCCGGTGAAGGTGCCCAGGTGGAGCCGGTCGAGTTCGCGGCGGATGGTGGGCCAGGTCGTCCCGGTGGTGGTCTCGGCGATGCGGATCAGCAGCAGGGCGAGCCAGCACAGGATGACGTGGGCGCGGATGCGTTCTTCGAGGCGGTGGTAGACCGGGCGGAGGTCGAGGATCTGCTTCATGTCCCGCCAGCCGCGCTCGACTTCGAGGAGTTGCTTGTAGCCCAGCGCGATGTCCTCGGCCGAGAGTTTCGGGTCGCTGCAGCGCAGGAGGTACTTGCCGTCGAGGTTCGCCTCGGCCTTGGCCTTGGTGGCGTCGATGCGGAGCTTGCCGGCCGGGGTGGTCCGCAGGTAGCGGTTCAGGCCGGGTTTGGCGGTGATCTTCCCGCGCAGTTCGCCGCGTTTGTAGTCCGACAGGGCGTCGCTGTCTTCGATCAGTTCGCTCAGCTGCGCGATCAGCTGGGTGCGGATCGCCGCGTCCCGGGTGGCGCCTTCGGGGTTGTGGCAGATCACGAAGCGTTCGGACTCGGAGACCTTCACCTCCTTGACACGCATGTTGTGCGCGATGTCCTGGTAGCGGCCCTGCCGCGAGAGTGCGGCCTTGATCTCGGGTGAGTTGGAGCGGAGTTTCTCGCCGATGATGTAGTGGTGGTCGCCGGAGCGGAGGTAGCGGCGGTTGGCCGCGGAGGCGAAGCCCCGGTCGGCGACCCACACGATCTTGGACAGGGTCCAGTCCCGCATCTCGTCCTTGACCTGGCGGATCAACGCGGAGTCGCCGGTGTTGCCCGGCCAGCACCACACCCGCACCGGGATCCCGTCACGGGTCACCGCCATCCCGATCACGATCTGCGGCAGGTCGTCGCGGGAGTCCTTCGACTTCCCCCAGGTCCGAAACCCGCGCATGCTCGCGCCGTCGCCGTCGCCGTCGCCGTCGCCGTCGCCGGTTTCGGGGAGGGGGACGCCGTGTTCGTCGCGGGCGACGGGCAGGTCGGCGTCCTCGAGTTCGAAGTAGGTGCTGGTGGTGTCGAAGAACAGCAGGTCGACTTCGAGGTTGAGCAGGTGGGCGGCGGAGTCGAAGACCTGCCGTTCCAGCTTCTCGCGTATCTGGTGAAGCCAGTCCATCGCCCGGTAGCAGGCGTCGTCGTCGATGCGGTCCAGGCTGTCGATGTGCACGTCGTGGTTGACCCACTCGGCGGCCGCCAGCTTCGAGGACGGGGCCAGCGCGCGGTTGGCGACCAGCGCGAACAGGGCACGTTCGGTGGCCTTGACGTTGCGTGGACGGCCCCGGCCACGGGTGCCCAACGCGGCCACGATGCCCGGGAGTTCCAGCCGGTGCCACAGCTGGTCCAGGAGATACGCGCCGCCGAAGGGACGGGACTCGACGAAGTCCAGCTCCGTGTTCGCCTCGGCGGTGGCCGCCAGCGCGGCAGCCGGATCGAGGAGCTTGGACAGCGAGCCGACCAGGCGGCGCACCGCGTCGGTGTCCAGCTGATCCTCACGGCCGAAGCCGTACAGCAGCTTCGGCACCGACCGCCCGGCCGCTGCGTCCCAGGTGTTGTGGGCCAGGTGCAGGTAGCGGACAGTACCGCTCTTGGTCTTCCGACTCGTCGTCTTCACATACATCGCTCTAGACCATACACGCCTGAGCCATGCAGTCAATGACTCTCAGATCGGATGCGTTTCTCTAGGAAGCTCCAGGCCGTGTGGCATCACCGGACCAGCTGACCAGGCACTTCACCACATCGGACCCTCTAGACCAGCCGAATTACGCGGAACGCAGG
>NZ_JBWXUE010000013.1:152604-234193 GCF_057158765.1 Kitasatospora sp. NEAU-69 | reverse complement strand
CCCCAGAGGGCGATCAACGCCCCCCCACCCTTCCCCCCCCCCGCTCCGGCGTTTCGTCTCCCAAGGGCACACCAAGGCCAACACAACCGAACACGATCCTTCATGAACGCACGTCAGATCTCTTGACATGCCCGGCGCTGCGCACTGTCATATGTGATGTTCCGTTTGACTGCGTCCGGTTCCGTCGCTTCAGGAGGACCACTTGCCCACCACGCCCCGCTCATACAGGACACTGAGAGCCAGACTCGGCGCGCTCGGCACCGCGCTGACGCTGCTCACCGGCGGCGGCGCGCTCGCCGTCGGTCTCCAACTGGCCACCGCCCCCTCAGCGGTGGCACTGGACAACGGCGTCGGACTGACCCCGCAGATGGGCTTCAACAACTGGAACTCGACCCACTGCAGCGGCACCTTCAACGAGGCGATGGTCAAGAGCATCGCCGACCTGTTCGTCAGCAAGGGCCTCAAGGCGGCCGGCTACCAGTACGTCAACCTGGACGACTGCTGGGCGCTGCCGAACCGCGACGCGAGCGGCAACCTGGTCGCCGACCCGGTCCGCTTCCCCGACGGCATCAAGGCACTCGCCGACTACGTGCACTCCAAGGGCCTGAAGTTCGGCCTCTACTCCAGCGCCGGCACCCACACCTGCGACGTCCAGGGGTTCCCCGGCGGCCTCGGCCACGAGCAGCAGGACGCCAACCTGTGGGCCTCCTGGGGCGTCGACTACCTCAAGTACGACAACTGCAACAACCAGGGCGTCGACGCGCTGAGCCGCTACAAGGCGATGGGCGACGCGCTGAAGGCGACCGGCCGGCCGATCTTCTACAGCATCTGCGAGTGGGGCTCCACCGGGCCGTGGAACTGGGCGCAGAACATCGGCAACTCCTGGCGCACCACCGGTGACATCAGCGACAACTGGCAGTCGATGATCTCCATCGCGAACACCAACGCCGGCCTGAACGCGTACTCCAAGCGCGGCGCCTGGAACGACCCGGACATGCTGGAGGTCGGCAACGGCGGCATGACCGGCACCGAGTACCAGACGCACTTCAGCCTCTGGTCCGAGATGTCCGCCCCGCTGATGATCGGCACCGACCTGCGCACCGCGCAGCAGCAGACCTTCGACATCCTGACCAACACCGACGTGATCGCGGTGGACCAGGACCCGCTCGGCAAGCAGGGCGCGGTCGTCTCCGACGCCAACGGCCTGATGGTGATGTCCAAGCCGCTGGCCGACGGCAGCGTTGCGGTCACCCTCACCAACGAGGGCTCGTACGCCACCGACATCAGCACCGACGTCGCCACCCTCGGCATCGCGGGCGCCTCGTCCTACCAGGTCAAGGACCTCTGGTCGAAGCAGACCTCGACCACCACCGGCACGCTCAGCGCGACCGTCCCGGGCCACGGCACGGCGATGTTCCGGGTCACCCCGAGCGGCCCGGTGCCGCCGCCGACCGGCATGAGCTACGTCAGCGACCTGCCGTTCGTCTCGGCGAGCAACGGCTGGGGCCCGGTCGAGCGCGACATGAGCAACGGCGACTGGCACGCCGGTGACGGGCAGCCGATCAGCATCCGCGGCACGCAGTACGCCAAGGGCCTGGGCACCAACTCGCCCAGCGACGTCAGCTTCACCCTCGGCGGCGCCTGCAGGAACCTGGTCACCGACGTGGGCGTGGACGACGAGACCGGCGGGCAGGGCTCGGTGACGTTCCAGGTCTGGGCGGACGGCACCAAGGTCGCCGACAGCGGCCTGCTCACCGGCAAGGACCCGGCGAAGACGCTGACCGCCGACCTGACCGGCGCGAAGACGCTGCGCCTGGTGGTCACCGACGGCGGCGACGGCACCAGCTGGGACCACGCCGACTGGGCCGGCACGAAGATCGCCTGCGGCCCCGGCCCCGTGGCCGGCGCGCACCAGCTCTCCGACCTGAACTGGTCCTCGGCGAGCAACGGCTGGGGCCCGGTCGAGAAGGACAAGAGCGTGGGCGCGAACGGCACCGGTGACGGCGAGACGATCACGATCCGCGGCGTCAAGTACCCGAAGGGCCTGGGCACCAACTCGCCGAGCGAGGTGGACTACTACCTCGGCGGCAGCTGCACCTCGCTCAGCACCGACGTCGGTGTCGACGACGAGACCGGTGGCCAGGGCACCGTCACGTTCCAGATCTGGAAGGACGGCACGAAGGTCGCCGACAGCGGCCTGGTCACCGGCAAGGACGCCGCCGCCAAGCACCTGACGGCCGACCTGACCGGCGCGGACGAGCTGCGCCTGGTGGTCACCGACGCCGGCGACGGCAACAACAGCGACCACGGCGACTGGGCCGGGCCGGTGCTCACCTGCTGAGCCGCCGGTCCGACTCGATCCGAGCCGAGCTGAGCTGAGGTCGGCTCAGCTCGGCTTTGCTCAGCGCGGGCGCGGGGGGGGGGGTAAACCACAGGTCCCCCGCACACCGGCCCCTCCCCCCACCCCCCGGGGAGGCGCGGGTGTTGTTGAGCGATGCTCCAGCTCCCCCCCCACCCCCCCCCCCCCCCCCCCCCCCCCCCCCCCGCGCCCGCTGCCGCGCCGACCGGCGCCGACCACTTCTGCTCGACCTTGCCGAACTTCCAGAAGGCCAACGCGCCCACCCAGGTCAGCACGAAGAGGCCGACGATCGCGAAGCCGATGTTGTTCAGGTTCAGCGAGCCGATCCAGCCGATCGGCCCACCGGTGATGTCGAGCTGGTCGGCGAGCAGGCCGATCAGCTCGATCAGCCCGATCACGAGCGCGACCACCACCGACAGACCGGTCACCGTGAGGTTGTAGTAGATCTTGCGGACCGGCTTGGAGAACGCCCACTCGTACGCGAAGTTCATGAACGAGCCGTCGATCGTGTCCAGCAGGCTCATCCCGGCCGCGAAGAGCACCGGCAGCACCAGCAGCGCGTACCAGGGCAGCGAGAACGCGGCGGCCCCACCGGCCAGCACCAGCAGCGAGACCTCGGTCGCGGTGTCGAAGCCGAGGCCGAACAGCATGCCGACCGGGTACATGTGCCACGACTTGGTGACCGCCCGGGTGACCCGGCCGAGGATCCGGTTGAGCAGGCCGCGCTTGTCCAGCTGCTCTTCCAGCTCGGCCTCGTCGAACTCGCCGGCGCGCATCTTCCGGAAGACCCGCAGGATCCCGTTGAACGCGCCCAGGTTGATCAGGCCGATCAGCAGCAGGAACCCGCCGGAGACCGAGGTGCCGATCAGCGAGGTGGTCTTGTGCAGCGAGGAGTCGTCCGACTCGACCTCGCCGGCCAGCGAGCGTATGCCGAAGGCGAGCAGCGCGCAGAGCCCGAAGACGATCGAGGAGTGGCCGAGCGAGAACCAGAAGCCGACCGAGAGCGGCCGCTTGCCCTGGCCCATCAGCTTGCGGGTGGTGTTGTCGATCGCCGCGATGTGGTCGGCGTCGAAGGCGTGCCGCATGCCCAGCGTGTAGGCGGTCAGGCCCATCCCGGCGCCGAAGACCTGGCCGCCCATCGCGTAGTGGTGCGGCGCGATCACGGCGAGCAGGGTGAACCAGCCGACCACGTGCAGGGCGAGCACGAAGGCGCCCATGCCGGCCAGCCGCACCCACTCGTCGCGGGTGAGGCGGGCGGTCCACCGGGTGCGGGCGGCGGGCGCTGACGGTGCGCTGCTCATGGGCGGCGACCTCTCTCGGGTTGTACGGGTGGAACCGGCCGTGCGGGCGTGGCAACCGCCACATCCTTCCTTCTGCACCCATGCACCTGCAACTCATTCGCAACAAGGCGCCCCCCGACGAACCGGTGCGCTCCACCCTGGCGGTCCGTCATGTCCGCTATTGTCGCGATATGCGGCATGCTGCCTCCTACCCCCTGCCCGTCACCCGCGAGGACCTGCGGATTCCGCTCGCCGACGGGACCGAGCTCGCCGCCAGGATCTGGCGCCCGGTCACCGACGATCCGGTGCCCGCGTTGCTGGAGTACCTGCCGGACCGGCTGAGCGACTGGACCGCGGCGCGCGACGCCGAGCGGCACCCCTGGTACGCCGGGCACGGCTACGCGAGCGTGCGGGTCGACCTGCGCGGCCACGGCAACTCCGGTGGGCTGCCGGCCGGCGAGTACTCGGCCCAGCGGGCGGCCGACGGCGTCGCGGTGATCGAGTGGCTGGCCGGCCGGCACTGGTGCAACGGCCGGATCGGCCTGTTCGGGCTCACCCGGGACGGCTGCGACGTGCTCGCGATCGCCGCGCTCGCCCCCGCGCCGCTCACCGCCGTGGTCGCCGTCGGCGCCGACGACGACCGCCCCGGGACGGACGGGCACCACCTCGGCGGCGCGCTGCCGATCGCCGAGCTGCACGGCCACGCCGCCACCCGGCTCGCCTTCGCCGCCCGCCCGCCGGACCCGAAGTACGTCGGCGACGACTGGCGCCCACTGTGGCTGCGGCGCCTCGACGCGATCGAGCCGCCCGCGCCCGGCGGCGTCGCCGAGGACCAGGGCCAGGATGACGGCCGGGACTACGGCGCGGTGCAGGCCGCCGTGCTGGCCGTGGGCGGCTGGGCCGAGCCGTCCCGGGACACCGTGCTGCGGCTGGTCGAACAGCTGCGGGCGCCGGTGCGCGGGCTGATCGGCCCCTGGGCGCACTGCTACCCGGACCAGGAGTCGGCGCCCGGACCGGCGATCGGTTTCCTCCAGGAGACGCTGCGCTGGTGGGACCACTGGCTCAAGGGCGGCGACACCGGGATCATGGCCGAGCCGAAGCTGCGCTGCTGGATGCCCGACCCCGACCCCACCGCAGCCGCCGGCCCCGGCCTCGCCGCCGAGCAGCCGGGCCGCTGGATCGGCGACGACCAGTGGCCCTCCGACGACGTCCGCGAGATCCACTACGGCCTGGCCGACACGCTGCGCACCGCCGGCACCCCGGAGGGCGAGCGCTACGTCGAGGTCCGCTCGCCCCCGCACACCGGGATCGACGCCGGCGCGTACCGCCCGCTCGGCGCCGCTGCCGATCTACCGCCGGACCAGCGCGCGGAGGACGGCCGCTCGGTCTGCTTCGACAGCTCGCCACTGGCCGAGCGGCTGGAGATCCTCGGCCGCCCGTCGGTGCGGCTGCGGCTGCGCCGCCCGTCGGCGCGCGGTCGCGTGGTGGCCCGGCTCTGCGACATCTCACCCGACGGGACCTCGCTGCTGGTCGGCCGCGGCGCGCTCGACCCGGCCGCCCGGCGCGATCCGGAGCAGGCCGTGCCGTGGGAGCCGGGCGCGGTCGAGGAGGTGGAGTTCGAGCTGGCCGGGACCGCCCACGCGTTCCGGCCCGGCCACCGGATCAGGCTCGCGCTCTCCTCCGCGTACTGGCCGTGGCTCTGGCCGCAGCCCGGGTCGGCCGGTTTCGGCGTGGACCCCGGACACAGCGCGCTGATGCTGCCGGTCCGCCACCTGGCCGCCGACGTGGGCCTGGCGCCGATCACGTTCGACGAGCCCGAGCAGGCCGCACCGCTGCAGGTCCGCCGCAGCGCCGTCAAGGACGGGCAGCCCGAGCGGGTGGTGCTGCACGACGTGGCGGCCGGCGAGTGGCGGGTCGAGCTGGACCCGGACCACGGCAGCCCGTGGACCCACCCGGACGGCCTGGTGGTCGCCGAGCAGTCCCACCTGAGCCACCGGCTGAGTACGGGCGACGCGCTGAGTGCCGCTGTCCGTGCCAACCGGACGATCCGGCTGGAGCGCGCCGAGCTCGGCTGGGACGTCACGGTGCAGGTCAGCAGCGAGCTGGACGCCGACGCCGACTCACTCGTGACCCGCAGCCGGCTCACCGCCTGGGAGGGCGGCTCGGTCGTCTTCGAGCGCAGCTGGGAGCGGCGGATTTCCCAGGGCCCGCACTGACCGAGCCGGTCGCGGGGGCACCCAACGGCCTATTCAGGGGGCGGGCGGGTGCTCTCAGGCGAGTCAATTAGGATCGCCGAATGCTCGCGCTGACCGGACTCCCGCTCCAGATCGTGGCCAGCCTGCTGGCCGTGGCTGCCTTCGCCGCCACCATGTGGCTCTGGCCCAGGCTCGCCCGACGGGGCTGGAAGGCCGTGCTCGGCCGGCTCGTCGCGTTCTTCGGCACGCAGCTGATGGTGCTGGTCGCGATGGGCCTGGTCGCCAACTCCTACTTCGGCTTCTACAGCTCCTGGTCCGACCTGCTCGGCACCTCCGGCGGCCCCGGCACCGTGGTCGACCACAAGCCGGGCCAGGCGCTGACCGTCACCGGCGAGCAGAAGTTCTACTCGGCGCAGGGGTCGGCCAAGGACCGCTCCGGGGTGATCCAGGCGGTCAAGGTGCGCGGCGCGGCGTCCGGGCTGAGCAACGACGGTTACGTCTACCTGCCGCCGCAGTACTTCCAGGCGGCGTACGCCGGCAAGCAGTTCCCGATGGCCCTGGTGCTGACCGGCTATCCCGGCACCCCCGAGAAGCTGATCACGCTGATGCAGTACCCGGCGAGCACGCTCAAGGCGATCGAGGCCAAGCAGCTGCCGCCGACGGTGCTGGTGATGATGCGCCCGACGCTGGTCGGCAACCGTGACACCGAGTGCATGGACATCCCGAACGGCCCGCAGGTCGAGACCTTCTTCACCCAGGACCTGCCCAAGGCGCTGGAGGCCGGCTACCGGATCGCGCCGCAGGCCGCCGCGCACGCCGCGATGGGCGACTCGACCGGCGGCTACTGCTCGCTGAAGTTCGCGCTGCGCAAGCCGGACGCCTACGGCGCGGCGATCTCGCTCTCCGCCGACTACAACGTCTCCGACGACCCGACCACCGGCGACCTGTTCGGCGGCAGCACGCAGCTCAAGCAGGAGAACGACCTGCTCTGGCGGCTGAAGAACGCACCGGCCGCCCCGGTCTCGCTGCTGCTGGCGACCAGCCCGAACGAGGACAACTACCAGGCCACCCAGGCCATGGTCGGCGCGTTCAAGGCCCCGACCAAGCTCTCCACCATCACGCTCGACGTCGGCGGCCACAACTTCCGCACCTGGACCCGGGAGATCCCGCCGGCGCTGGAGTGGCTGGGCCGGCAGTTCAACACCGCGCAGCTGTCCGTCTGACGCCGTCCGCCTGACCGGATCCTCCGGCCAGGCGGACAGCGCAGCGGGGCCTACGAGTCGGTCGGGCAGTGCGTCCCGGCCGGCGGCATCGTGCCGTTCAGCAGGAAGCCGTCCACGTCCGTCTTGATGCAGGCGCTCTTCGAGTAGGCGGTGTGCCCGTCGCCGTCGCGGGTCAGCAGCGTCGCGCTGGCGAAGTTCGCGGCCAGGTGCTGCGCCCAGGCGTACGGCGTGGCGTCGTCTCCGGTGGAGCCGACCACCAGGATCGGCGCCGCGCCGGCCGCCTTGATCGCGTGCGGCTGCTCGGTCGAGCGGTACGGCCAGTTGCGGCAGTCCGGGTCGAAGAGGTCGTCGGCCGTGTAGTGCTTGGTCAGGTACGGCGCCTTCTCGTGCAGCGTCTGCAGCGCCGCCTGGATCTGCTGGTCGGTCGGCGCGGCGGCGTTGTCGGCGCAGCCGATCGCGGCGTACGCGTCGGCCATGTTGCTGTAGTGACCCTGGGCGTCGCGGCCGTTGTAGTCGTCCGCGTCGGCGATCAGATAGTCGGGCTGCTGGCGGACCATCGCCCAGGAGAGCGCGCCGCGCAGGTTCTGCCAGGACGTGGCGTCGCCGTAGAGCATGTCCAGCGTGCCCGTCCAGCCCATGCTGCGGGTGAGCTGCCGGCCGTTCTTCCCGGTCTGCGGGTTGTCGGCGAGGCCGTCCAGGAAGTCGCCGAGCTTCTTGGCGGCGGCGTCCGGGTCCTTGCCGAGCGGGCAGCCGGTGTGCGTGACGCAGTCGGCGGCGAAGCGCTCGAAGACGCCCTCGAAGCCGATGGTCTGCTGCACGTCGCCGTCCAGCAGGTTCTGGGTCGGGTCCATCGCGCCGTCCAGCACCAGGCGTCCGGTCCGGTCGGGGAACTGCTCGGCGTACACGCTGCCCAGGTAGGTGCCGTACGAGAAGCCGAGGTAGTTGAGCTTCTGGTCGCCGAGCGCGCCGCGCAGCACGTCCAGGTCGCGGGCCGCGTTGCGGGTGCCGACGAACGGGAGCAGCTTGGCCGCGTTGGCCTGGCAGGCGTCGGCGAGCGTCTTGCCCTTGGTCGAGGAGTCGTCGGTGCTGTCCCACTTGTCGCGGGCCGCGTCGTCCAGGCAGTGCACGGCGGTGCTCTTGCCGATGCCGCGCGGATCCATGCCGATCAGGTCGTAGCGCGCGTTGAGGCTCTTGAACCTGGTGGCGGCGCCGTACTCCACCTCGCTGGTGCCCGGGGCGCCGGGGCCGCCCGGGTTGAAGAAGAGCGAGCCGAGCTTCTGGTCCTGCTGCAGCGCGGGCTTGCGGACCAGCGCGAGGTCCAGCGTGCCGGCGCCCGGGTTGGTGTAGTCGAGCGGCACGTGTGCGGTGCCGCAGAGCAGCCCGGTGGTGTCCACGCTGTCGGCCGCCGGGTCGTCCGGGCACGGCGACCAGGCGATCTGCTGGGTGTAGAAGGGCTTCAGCGCCGGGTCGTCGGCTCCGGTGGGCGTGACGGTCGGCGACGGCGAGGCGGTCGGGCTCGGCGGCGGCGTGGGAGCCGCCGACGGCGACGGTGACGCGGCGGCGGGCGAGGAGAGCGCCACCGACGGGCTCGCCGCCCCCTTGGCGGAGCCGGTCCCGGATGCACCGCAGCCGGCGACCACGGTGACCCCCAGCACGGCGGGCAGAATGCGGCGCGACAGGCGCGCCAGAGCAGTGTTCACCGCAGAGGAATATCAGCCGCTCTTCACACAAACAGACGGCGGGGTGCCACCTCCTGAACGAAGGTCAGTACGGCTCGGTACTGCCTCAGTACTGCCTCAGCCGCCGATCGCCGACATCGGCCGGTCCGGCTGGCGGAAGTCGGCGGAGTTGATCTCGTGGCCAGGGCCCTTGCGCGCGATCGTGTTGCGCCAGGCCCGTTCGATCGCCGCGTCGTCCGCGTCACCGCGCAGCAGCACCCGCAGGTCGGACTCCTCGGTCGCGAAGAGGCAGTTGCGCAGCTGCCCGTCGGCGGTCAGCCGGACCCGGTCGCAGCCGCCGCAGAACGGCCGGGTGACCGAGGCGATCACCCCGATCACCGTGTCGGTGCCGGCGATCCGCCACTCCTCGGCCGGCGCGTTGCCGTGCCGGCCGACCGGGACCAGCGGCCAGCGGGCGCCGAGCACGGCGAGCAGCTCGTCGGCGGTGATCATCGCCGAGCGGTCCCAGGCGCCCTGCGCGTCCAGCGGCATGGACTCGATGAACCGCATCCGGTAGCCGTGCCCGGCCGCGAACTCGACCAGGTCGATCACCTCGTCCTCGTTGACCCCGCGGACCGGGACGGCGTTGATCTTCACCGGGTCGAGCCCGGCGGCCCGCGCGGCGGCCAGGCCGGCGAGGACGTCCGTGATCCGGTCCCGCCGGGTGATCGCCAGGTAGCGCTCGGGCCGCAGCGTGTCCAGGCTGACGTTCACCCGCTGCAGCCCCGCCGCCTTGAGGTCGGCGGCCATCCTGGCCAGCCCGATCCCGTTGGTGGTCAGCGAGATCTCCGGGCCGAGCTCGGTCAGCCGGGCCAGCAGCCCGGGCAGGCCGCGCCGCAGCAGCGGCTCGCCGCCGGTCAGCCGGATCGAGGTGATGCCGAGCCGCTGCACCGCGATCCGCACCAGCCGCACGATCTCGTCGTCGGTCAGCAGCTCGGCCCTGGGCAGCCAGTCCAGGCCCTCGGCCGGCATGCAGTACGTGCAGCGCAGGTTGCAGCGGTCGGTCAGCGACACCCGCAGGTCGGTGTGGACCCGGCCGAAGCGGTCGACCAGCGGGACGGGAGCGGTACTCGGGACAGCCTTGTGCATAACGGCCAGTAGACGGCCCTGTGAACAGAAGATCCAGCGGCGCATCAACCGGGCTCCACCCGAGGCCAGCGGCACACCCTTGTGCATTCACACAACGCGAGGGCCTCCCGGAAGGCGTCACAGTGGTGTCATGCGAGTGGTGGCATGCGAGTGGTGCGAGTGGTGTCATGACTGATCCGACCGGCCCGCGCGTCGCGGCCGTGGTGCTGGCGGCGGGCGGTGGCCGGCGGCTCGGCGGGCGCCCGAAGGCGCTGCTGGAGTTCCGGGGCCGGCCGCTGGTGGAGCACGCCGTCGGGGTGGTGCGCGAGGGCGGCTGCGCGCCGGTCGTCGTGGTGCTCGGCGCGGCGATGGCGCAGGTGCGGGAGCGGGCCGAGCTGACCGGCTGCGTGCTCGCGGCCAACCCGGACTGGGCCGAGGGCATGGGCGGCTCGCTGCGCGCCGGGCTGGCGGCGGTCGCGGCGCTGCCCGAACCGGTGGACGCGGTCCTGGTCGCACTGGTGGACACGCCGGGCGTCTCGCCGGCTGCCGTCGCCCGGCTGCTGGCCGCGCACCGCGACGGCGCCGCGCTGGCCGCCGCCGGCTACCACGGGCAGCGCGGGCACCCGGTGCTGATCGGGGCCGAACACCTGGCCGAGGCGGCCGCCGGGGCCCGTGGCGACGCCGGGGCGCGGGCGCTGCTGACGGCCCGCCGGGCCGAGCTGCGGCTGGTGGAGTGCGCGGACGTCGCCGTCCCGGACGATCTCGACACACCGGCCGACCTGGCGCGCTGGTCGGCCTGCTGACGCTCCGTCAGGGTGCACCTGCGGACGGTGACAGATCCGGGAACAACCCTGGTTGAGCCCTGATTTATTCGGACATCCCCTGCCCTGGGACGCCCGGATCGGGGAGCATGGGGAGGACCCGCCTTCTCCATCGAACGGACGGTGTGCGCCGTGTCCGGACATCCGCTGCCTGACGACTTCACCGGCCGGGGACCGTACGAGGGACCGCACGGATCAGACCCGTACGACCCGTACGACCCATACGCCTCGGACGGTCATGGCGCCGGTCGTGGCACCGGCCATGGCTCCGGCGACGCCGCCGGTGCGTCGTCCGGGCCCCCGGCGCCCGGCGCGGGGGCAGGTCGCCCGATCCGCTGCCCGGCCTGCCGCCGCGAGCACCTGTACGAGCCGGCCGCGCTGCCCTGCCCGTGCGGCGCCGCGCTGAAGATCCCGCTGCTGCGCGGCGGGGTGCCGGTGCAGGTGCGGTTCCGCTCCTGGGAGGACTCCTGGCTGAGCCTGCGCTGCCCGACCTGCGGCCGCTCGGACCAGTGGCCGCAGCCCGAGTTCACCTGCAACTGCGGTGCCACGGTGCGACTGCCGGTGGACCGCAGCGCCGGTGGCTCGCCGGGGGCGCGCCCGCTCGGCGTGCGCCCCTACGATGCCGCAGCCGCCGCCCGCTACGCACCCGAGCCGAACTCGCCCACCCAGGCCGGACCGAACCAACCGTACGCACCGCACAGCCCGCACGCACCGCACTCGCCTCAGCCGCCGCGCCAGCCGCGGCACGCGCAGCCGCCCCGGCCGCCGGTCACCCCACCCCCGGTCGCTCAGCCCCCGGTCACCCCGTCGCCCGCCTCCGGCGGCCGCTGGCAGCGCCGCCCGCCGTTCCGCCCGCACCCGGTGCGCGGCGCCCGGGACGCCGTGCTCGCCGCCGCCCGCTACCTGGAGTGGCTCGGCTTCGGCGAGCTGGAGCTGACCGAGGCACAGGAGCGCGAGGCGGTCACGCTGCTCGGCCACCGCCTGGTCGCCCAGGTGGACACCTGGTCCGAGCCGGCCGACCTGCGCACCGTCGAGTGCCTCTGGCTGCAGACGCTGCACGCCGAGGAGATGGCCGCCGCGATGTTCACCACCGCCGGCTACTCGCACCAGGCCGTGGTCCGCGGCGAGCAGTTGCTGGTCGCGCTCTTCACGCTCGACGAGGCCGGGCTGCCACAGCCGCTCAACGGCGCCGCCGAATCCCTGATGGAGACCGGCTGGACCTCCTGACCCACCGCCGCCTTCCGCCCCTCCCGACCCATCCCGACCCATCCCGACCCCTCGTCACCTCCCGGCCCCAGGCGTTACCCGGCCGAAATACATCGCGCTCGTGATCTGGTGCACAAGCTCGCCACAGGTGTTGAATTGCGGCCACAGCGGCCGTGGCTGTGATTCGCGCGGCCGCGAGCGGCGGTGGCCGTGGGCGGCGCTGTCCGCTCACGGCGGTGTCCGTCGATGGCGCACACAAGGAGGTGGCGTTGTCGGAGCACGGAACAGCCCCGCTGAGCGGGGGGACGCGCGGCCGGGCAGGGGATCCCGGACGCGGACGCGGGGGCCCGCCGGGCGTGCCTCCGCACGGCGGGGGGCTGCATCCGGGCGCGGACGGCCATCTGGACGAGATCACCAGCGGCACGGTCTGGCGGCTGCGCTCCCGGGCCTGCTGGCAGGAGGCCGCCGAGTTACTCAGAGCGGCCGCCGAGCAGGACGCCCGCACGGCGCTCTGCCGGGCCGAACTCCTGATCGAGCAGTGCCTGTTCACCGCCGATCACTGGGACCAGGCGGAGACCGCGCTGCGGCTGGCCGAGGCTGGGGTCACCAGCACCGGGCAGCGCGCCGCGGCAGCCTGCGCCCGCGGCTTCCTGGCCTATCTGGGCAGCGTGCTCGGCCCGCGCGACCGGCTCGACGAGGCCCAGGCCGCACTCGGCCGGACCTCGGCCCTGCTGCCGCCGGACGCAGCAGGCCGCCCGCTGCTGGACTTCCGCCGCGGCCTGGTCGCCGAGAACCTGCTGCGGGACCGGACGGCCGCCTGGATCGCCTACCGCCGCGCGCACGAAGGCGCACTGGCGTACGGCGACACGCTGCTCGCCTCGTCCACCTGGCGGCATCTGGCCGCGCTCGCACTGGCGGGCGGCGACCGGGTCCGGGCCCGCGAGGGCTTCACCGAGTCGCTGCGGCTGCGCGAGGAGCTCGGCTTCACCGTCGGTGTGGCACCGGCGCTGGCCGCGCTCGCGGAGGTCTGCGAACCGGCCGAGGCGGAGCGGCTGCGGGCCGAGGCCGGGCGGCTGGTGCAGGCGCTGGGCGGGGTGCCGGTCTGGCTGGTCGGCCGGCTCGGCGAGGACGCGGCCGGGGGTGAACCGCCGGGTGGACCACCGGGCGGGCCGCCGGGTGCGCCGCGCGGCGCCCCGCCGAGCGCCCGGCCGGGCCTGCCGGGCACCCGCCGCGCCGGCGGCACCGTACCCGGCGGCGTTGGGCCCGGCAGCCTCGGGCCCGGCGGCGTTCCCCCTGACGGCCGCGGTGGGCAGGACGATAGACGGTCCGTCAGCTAAGGTGAGGCTAACCTGATCGGGCGGGCCTGTGCAGGCCCGCCCGGCCGGGATCCGCCGAACCCGGGCTCCGCGCGAGTGCCGGACCGACCCGATCGGGCCCCGCCATGACCGTGCGCAGCGCCGCCGCGCCCCTGCCACCGCCGCCCCTGCCGGCCCGGACGGCGCGCGCACCGTTCACCGGCGCGTACGCGGCCGTCGCCCGGGTCTTCCCGGAGCTGCGCGTGCAGCTCGCGGCGGCGCCGGTCGGCGGCGGCTGGACCGGCATCGCCCGGCTGGTCGCCGATCCCGCGCTGCGCTCCCGGCTGATCACCGCCGAGGCCCGGCACGGCCTGGCCCGGTACGGCGAGCCGCCGCGCCGGGACGTCGCGGCCGGCTTCTGGCTGCACCGCTACGCCTGGCCGCTCGGCCTGGCCTTCACGCTCCCCTGGTTCCTGGAGCGCCGGGTGCCGCTGCTGCCGGTGGACCGGGTGGCCGCGCGGCGCCCGGCCGGCGGCGGGCCGTTCGAACTCACGGTGCGCCCGGCCGGGTTCGCCTGCCTGCCGGGCGATCCGGCGGCCGGCCGGCCCGGCGCGCGGATCGTCGCGGACGAAGCGGCGCTGCGCGCCGAGCTGCGCGCGGCGGTGGCCGGACACCTGACGCCGGTGCTCGGCGCGTTCCGGCCCGAACTGCGGCGCGGCACCCGCACGCTCTGGGGCCTGGCCACCGACGAGCTGGTCGAGGGGCTCTGGTACGCGGGCAGCCTGCTCGGCCTGGAGAGCCGGGCGGTCGCCGAGCTCTGCGCGCTCTTCCCCGACCCACCGGCCAGGCCGTTCACCGGCGCCGCGGGCTTCACGCCGGGCCTCGCCCCGGCCCGCACCCGGGTCAGCTGCTGCCTCTTCTACACGGTGCGTCCGCGCGAGGCCTGCGTCGGCTGCCCGCGCAGCTGCCGTTGATTCATCCGATATCCACACTCGTAATCCGGTCATACCGTATTTCCGACGAAACGTCAGAATGCCATCCGTCCAGTGCATTTGACGGAAAACCACCCGTATGGGATCCGGAAATCCGCCATGATGGCTGACGTTCCCGGGTGGGCCGAGTGCCACCCCGATCGCCGGAAGCGAGGCTGGTTCAGCGCCATGAGAATGTCGGACATACCACTGGGCTGGGCCGTTGTGAGCGCCGCCGCGCTCCTCGTGGTCGCCATCATGGCGGCCGTCCTGCGCAGCCGGGGGGCCGCCGCTCGCGGCGCCGACTCCTGGGAGCGCACCGAGGAGCGCCGCCGCCGCAAGGAGTCGCTGTACGGCGGCGCCTCCTACACCCTGCTCTTCTGCTGCGCGGCGGTGGCCGCCGCGCTCTCCTTCCACGGCCTGGTCGGCTTCGGGGTCCAGAACCTCGGGCTGTCCGGCGGCTGGGAGTACCTGGTCCCGTTCGGTCTGGACGGCGCCGCGATGTTCTGCTCGGTGCTCGCGGTCCGGGAGGCCAGCCACGGCGACGCGGCGCTCGGCTCGCGGCTGCTGGTCTGGCTCTTCGCCGGCGCCTCGGCCTGGTTCAACTGGGTGCACGCGCCGCGCGGCTTCGGGCACGCCGGCGCGCCGCAGTTCTTCGCCGGGATGTCGCTCTCGGCGGCGGTGCTCTTCGACCGGGCGCTCAAACAGACCCGCCGGGCCGCACTGCGCGAGCAGGGGCTGGTCCCACGGCCGCTGCCGCAGATCCGGATCGTCCGCTGGCTGCGGGCTCCGATCGAGACGTACGCGGCCTGGTCGCTGATGCTGCTGGAGAACGTGCGCAGCCTGGACGAGGCCGTCGAGGAGGTCCGCGACACCAAGCGCGAGGCCGTGCTCAACCGCGAGCGGCAACGGCTGGCCAGCCGGCGCGAGCGGGCCGAGATCCGGGCGATCAACCGCCAGCACAGCGGTTGGGGCCGGGCCCGCGGCCGCGCGGTGCCGCCCGTCGCCACGGCTGCCGCCCGGCAGCTGGAGCCGGGCGGCGCGGAGCCCGCGATAGCGCCGTCCACCGAGGCGAGCCCCGCCACCACGACCGCCGCGCCCGGTCTGCCGACCCGGCCCGCCCGGCGGACGATCGACCTGACCACCGACGACGACACCCTGACGCTGCCCCGGCTCGACTCGCTGGAGCAGAAGCTCAAGGACCTGGAGCGCCAGTTCGGGTAAGTCGGTGACCGCGGGCGGGGCTCAGCCGGCCTCGCCCGCCGTCAGCTCGAACCACATCCGCTTGCCCGAGCCGCGCGGCTCCACGCCCCAGGCGTCGGCGAGCGCCTCCACCAGCATCAGGCCGCGGCCTGAGGAGGCCTGCTCGCCGGGCGTGCGGCGCTTGGGCCACAGGTCCGACTCGTCCTCCACCTCGATCCGCAGCCGCGGCTCGCGGCCGTCCTCGCGGTAGAGCCGGGCGGTGAACATGGCGTCCCGGTCGGTGTGCCGGATCGCGTTCGTGACCAGCTCGGAGGCGAGCAGCTCGGCGGTGTCGATCATCTCGGCGACGCCCCAGCGGCGCAGCGCGTCGCGCAGCTCGCCGCGCAGCTCGGCGACCCGGGCCAGGTCGGCCTGGCCGATCCGGCGGCGCAGCTGCTGCGCGGCCTGGCCACCCTGCGGGCCGTCCCAGCGCAGCAGCAGGAGCGCTATGTCGTCCTCCCGCTCGGAGGAGTCGGCGGCGCCGGCCGCGATCCGGTCGGCCAGCTGCTCCAGCGGGTCGGGGCCGGACTCGGTGCGCGGCGCCAGCTCGCCGGCGACCGCCGCGCAGAGCCGGCCCATGCCCGTGTCCAGGTCCATCCGGCGGGACTCCACCAGACCGTCGGTGCAGAGCACCAGCGTCTCGCCGGGGTCCAGGCTGAACCGGGTGACCTGGTACTCCTGATCGGCCCGGATGCCCAGGGGCAGGCCGCCGACCACGTTCTGCACGGTGCTGCTGCCGTCGGTGCGCCGGACCACCGGGTCCAGGTGGCCGGCCCGCACCGCGTAGACCACGCCGTAGTCGACATTCACCTCGGCGTAGGTGCAGGTGGCGAAGTGATCGGTGTCCAGGTCGGCCAGGAAGCGCGAGGCCCGGGCCATCACGGCGGCCGGCGGGTGACCCTCGGCCGCATAGGCGCGCAGCGCGATCCGCAGCTGGCCCATGATGCCGGCCGCGTGCACGTCGTGCCCCTGCACGTCGCCGATCACCAGACCGACGTGCCCGCCGGGCAGCGGCACCACGTCGTACCAGTCGCCGCCGATCTGCAGCCCGGAGCCGGCCGGCAGGTAGCGCACTGCCGTCGTCACGCCGGCCACCGCCGGGACGGTCCGCGGCAGCATCACCCGCTGCAGGCCGGCCGCCAGCTCGTGCTCGGCGTCGTGCAGCCGGGCCCGGGCCAGCGACTGCGCGACCAGGCCGCCGAGCGTGGAGAGCAGCGTGCGCTCGTCGGCGTCCAGCTCGCGGGACTCGTCGAAGCTGACCACGCAGAGCCCGATCGCCCGGCCGCTGGCCACCAGCGGCAGGAAGGCCCAGGCGCTGCGACCGGTGCCGGACGCACGCGACCAGGCCTGCGGAAAGCGCTCGCGGTACTCGTCGCGGCTGGAGAGGAAGACCGGGACCCGGCGCCGGATCGCCTCGGCGGCTGGCTCGTACGGCTCCAGCGGCGTCCGGTCGTAGGACTTGACGTCCTCCATGCGGTAGCCGTTGGCGCCCAGGATCTGCAGCCGGCCGGTCTCCATCGCGGCCAGCACCAGGCCGTCCGGCGGCAGTCCGGGCAGCGGGAGCTCGGTGAAGACGCGGGCCACGTCGCGCACCGTGACCGCCTCGGAGAGTGCCCGGGCGGCCTCCTTGATGAAGCGCGAACGGTCCTCGCGCAGCGCGGCCAGCCGGCCGGCGTCCTCGCGCTTGTGCAGTTCGGCGGTGGCGTCCCAGACGAAGCCGACCATCCGGGACGGCCGGCCGAACGCGTCCGCCAGCACCCGGCCGCGGAACCGCACCGCGTGCAGTTCGCCGCCGGGGAAGACGGTGCGGTAGTACGCGCCGCACTGGCCGAGCTCGGCGACCGCGCGCTCGACCCGGCGGCGCACCACAGGGGCGTCCTCGGGGTGCAGCAGCGCCAGGAACGAGTCCGCGGCGAGGTCAAGGCTGTCGTGGCCGACGCCCATGATCGCGCAGGCCCGGTGGTCGGCCTCGATCACGTCACGGCGGATGTCCCAGTCGAACGAGCCGATGCCGTTGGCGGCCATCGCCGGTTCGAGCCAGTCCGGGGTGGAGTCGCCACGGCTGGGCAGCCCGTGGACGGGCGGGATCGCCGCGGGTGCGGCGATCCGCCCCGCGGCCAGACCGGTGCTGCGGACTCCCGGCCGCCGGCCGCCCTGGGCCGGCGGACCGAGCGGGAGCCGTGCGGGCCCCTGCGGCTCGGGCTCAGTCGCCATGGTTCTCCTGCCCCTGCCGGGTCGGTGGGTCGGGTGGGTGTGCTCCGCGGACGGGCCCGAGGTGGCGGGTCCTGATCCGGACACACATTCTCACCATCCTGTCGAATGTTCGGCAAAGCGGCAATGCCGCCGCTCCGGGCGGCCGGGGCCGGGGGTTCGGATGCGCCAGCCGGCGCCCCGTGAGCCACCGACCGCCGCGCCCTACTCGGATGCCAGTTCGAACCAGGTGACCTTGCCGTCCCCGCGCAGCCGCACGCCCCAGCCGTCGGCGAGGGCCTCGACCAGCACCAGCCCGCGACCCGAGGTCTCGGTGTCGGCCGCCCGGCGCGGCCGTGGCAGCCGGCCGCCGTGGTCGCCGACCTCGACCCGCAGCCGACGGCCCGCACCGCTGCGCAAGCCCCCATCCGGCCCCTCGACCTCGGGCGGGGAGTCGAGGAGGACGGCATCGAGCACCGCGCCCGAGCCGGTGTGCTGCAGCGCGTTGGCGAGCAGCTCGGAGGCGAGTAGCTCGGCGGTGTCGGCGAGCTCCGGAACGCCCCAGCGGGCGAGCGCCGCCCGCAGCTCGGCGCGCAGCGGGGCGATCCCCGCCAGCTCGGCCGGGCCCAGGGCGGCGTGCAGACGGCGCTCCGCATCCGGCGGGACGGCCCGTGAACCGCCCCGCGAGCCATCCCGCAAGCCGTCTCGTGAGCCGTCCCGCGGACCGTCCCGTTCATGGTCCCGCGAGGTGTCCCGTGGCGTTTCTTCCGACGCCTCCCGCTGACTCTCCATCAGTTCCGCCCCCAAGTACGCCCCCGCCCGCTCTCCCTATCGTGAGTCCCGTTCACGGCGAGCCGCAACGGGGCGCGAGGCATCAGCCGGGGTGA
This sequence comes from Kitasatospora sp. NEAU-69, assembly GCF_057158765.1. Classification (NCBI taxonomy): domain Bacteria; kingdom Bacillati; phylum Actinomycetota; class Actinomycetes; order Kitasatosporales; family Streptomycetaceae; genus Kitasatospora; species Kitasatospora sp. NEAU-69. The sequence continues at coordinate 215,738 of NZ_JBWXUE010000013.1, read as the reverse complement.
ACGGGGGCTCGGGGGGCGCCGAGTGATCCGGTCCGAGGTTTGGGGCGTCGATGTTATTGACACTCTGTCAGCTTGATTCGGGCAGCCGTGCGCCCATCCCGCTCCCGCCGCGACCTGCCACGCCACCGTCCGGCTACCGACCCCCGCCGCCGACCGTGCGGCCGAATGGCACCCGCACCGCCCACACCACCCCCCACCCCGACGCGCAGAACCGCGCAAGCCGGGCAAGGCTGGACACGGCGACCCGATGCGGGTTCAATGGCCACCAGCTGTTTGAACGCCGTTCTAACTTCCTCATCCCGACCCCGACCCGCCCCCCGGCGACCGCGAGCGAGGCACCGTGCGACTGACACCCACCGAACGGGACCGGCTGCTGATCTTCACAGCCGCCGAGCTGGCCCGGGCGCGGCGCGCCCGTGGCTGCCTGCTGAACGTGCCCGAGGCGACCGCGCTGATCGCGGACACCGTCTGCGAGGCGGCCCGGGACGGCCGCCGGCTCGCCGAGGCGATCGAGGCCGGCCGCACCGTGCTGAGCGCCGCCGACGTGCTGCCCGGCGTGCCGGACGTCGTCACGGTGATCCAGGTGGAGGCCGTCTTCGACGACGGCACCCGGCTCGCCGTCGTCAACGACCCCTTCCAGGGCGCCGGTTCACTCGGCGAGGACGGCCCGGGGGCGGCGCTGCCCGGCGCGGGCGCCGGCTACGACCCGATCGAGGAGAGCGTGGTCCTGCCGGTGCACAACACCTCGCAGGTGCCGATCTCGGTCACCTCGCACTATCACTTCTTCGAGGTCAACCCGCGGCTCGCGTTCGACCGCTCGGCTGCCTACGGCACCCGCCTCGCCGTCCCGGCCGGCTCCTCGGTGCGCTTCGACCCCGGCGCGACCGTCGAGGTCGGCCTGGTGCCGATCGCCGGAGCACGCGTCGCGATCGGCTTCGCCGGCCTGGTGGACGGCCCGCTCGACGCACCCGGCGCCCGCGAGGCCGCGCTGGAGAAGGCCCGCGCGACCGGTTACCTGATCAACTTCGACGACACGGAGGTGGAGTCATGAGCGAGCGGAGCGAGCAATTGAGCAGAGTCGCCATGCGGGCTTGGTCCGCCGAGCGAAGCGAGGGCGGGGCATGACCGCTATTTCTCCGCACGACTACATCTCGGTGCACGGCCCGCGCACCGGTGACCGGATCCGGCTCGGCGACTCCGGACTCATCATCCGCGTCGAAGCCGACTCCCAGGCCCCCGGCGAGGAGTTCCTGGCCGGCTTCGGCAAAACCGCCCGCGACGGCCTCCACCTCAAAGCCGCCACCGTCCGCGACACCTGCGACGTCGTCATCAGCAACGTCCTGATCATCGACGCCATCCAGGGCATCATCAAAACCTCCATCGGCCTCATCGCCGGCCGCATCGCCGCCATCGGCCGCGCCGGCAACCCCGACACCATGGACAACGTGGACGTCGTCGTCGGCACCGGCACCACCATCGTCTCCGGCGAAGGCCTCATCGCCACCGCCGGCGCCATCGACACCCACGTCCACCTCCTCTCCCCCCGCATCATGGAAGCCTCCCTCGCCTCCGGCGTCACCACCATCATCGGCCAGGAATTCGGACCCGTCTGGGGCGTCGGCGTCAACTCCCCCTGGGCCCTACGCCACGCCTTCAACGCCTTCGACGCCTGGCCCGTCAACATCGGCTTCCTCGCCCGCGGCTCCTCCTCCCACCCCGGCCCCCTCGTCGAAGCCCTCGCCGAAGGCGGCGCCAGCGGCTTCAAAGTCCACGAAGACATGGGCGCCCACACCCGCGCCCTCGACACCGCCCTACGCGTCGCCGAAGAACACGACGTCCAAGTCGCCCTCCACACCGACGGGTTGAATGAGTGCCTCTCCGTCGAGGACACCATCTCCGTCCTCGAAGGCCGCACCATCCACGCCTTCCACATCGAAGGCTGCGGCGGCGGACACGTCCCCAACGTCCTCAAAATGGCCGGCGTCGCCAACGTCATCGGCTCCTCCACCAACCCCACCCTCCCCTTCGGCCGCGACGCCCTGGCCGAAGCCGCGGGCATGATCGTCTCCGCCCACGACCTCAAGCTCGACCTCCCCGGCGACGCCGCCATGGCCCGCGACCGGATCCGCGCGGGCACCATGGGCGCGGAGGGCGTGCTGCACGACCTGGGCATGATCGGCATCACCTCCTCCGACGCCCAGGGCATGGGCCGCGCCGGTGAGACCGTGCGCCGCACCTTCGCCATGGCCGGCAAGATGAAGGCCGAACTCGGCCCCCTCGACGGCGACGGCTCCTACGGCACCCGCGAAAGCGGCGACGACAACGAACGTGTCCTGCGCTACATCGCCAAACTCACCATCAACCCCGCCATCGCCCACGGCCTCGCCCACGAAATCGGCTCCATCGAAACCGGCAAACTCGCCGACATCGTCCTGTGGCGCCCCGACCACTTCGGCGCCAAACCCCAACTGGTACTGAAGAGCGGCTTCCCCGCCTACGGCGTCACCGGCGACCCCAACGCCTCCACCGACCGCCACCGACCGCTGCGAACCCCTCGTCCTCGGCCCCCAGTTCGGCGCCCACGGCGCCACCGCCGCCGACATCTCCGTCGCCTTCGTCGCCCGAGCCGCCGTCCACAACGGCGACCAACTCCCCACCCGCCGCCGCCGCGTAGCCGTCCAAGGCACCCGCGGCATCGGCCCCCGCGACATGATCCGCAACGCCCGCACCGGCCACGTCAACGTCAACGCCGACAACGGACTCGTCTCCCTCGACGGCAACCCGCTGCGCTCCGAGCCGTCCGAGAGCGTCTCGCTCAGCCGCCTCTACTTCCTCTGATCTGCGCTGACTTCCTCTGATCTGCCCTGACTCTCAATTCACTTCTCCACATAGGACTTGGCCTCATGACCACTCCCGCCTCGCTCGGCTACTCGATGCCCGCCGAATGGCACCCGCACGAGCGCACCTGGATGGCCTTCCCGACCGAGAACCAGACCTTCGACTCCCCCGAGGGCCTGCACGCCGCCCGGCTCGCCTGGGCGCAGGTGGCCAACACCATCGTGCGCTACGAGCCGGTCACGCTGGTCGTCAACATCGGCGAGACCAAGGCCGCCCGGGAGTACGTGGCGGAGCAGGTCGAGATCGTCGAACGCCCGCTGGACGACGCCTGGATGCGCGACATCGGCCCGAGCTTCCTGATCGACGGGCAGGGCACGCTCGCCGCCGCCGACTGGATCTTCAACGGCTGGGGTGCGCAGTCCTGGGCCAGCTGGGAGAACGACCAGCACATCGCCGAGCACATCGCCGAGCTCACCGACGTCCAGCGCTTCGCCTCCCGCCTGATCAACGAGGGCGGCGGCATCCACGTGGACGGCGACGGCACGGTGCTGGTCACCGAGACCGTCCAGCTCGGCGAGGGCCGCAACGCGGACTGGACGAAGGAGGAGGTCGAGGCCGAGCTGCACGCCTACCTCGGCACCACCAAGGCGATCTGGCTGCCGCGCGGACTGACCCGCGACTACGACGAGTTCGGCACCCGCGGCCACATCGACATCGTCGCCTCCTTCGTCCGCCCGGGCGTCGTCCTCGCCCACGTCCAGCCCGACCCGGCGCACCCGGACCACGCCGTCTGCCAGGACCTGGTCGCCACCCTGCGCGCCGCCACCGACGCCAAGGGCCGCCGGCTGGAGGTCATCGAGGTCCCGGCCCCCACCGTGCTGCACGACGAGGACGGCGAGCCGGTCGACTTCTCCTACATCAACCACTACGTGGCGAACGGCGCCGTGATCCTCTGCGCCTTCGACGACCCGCGCGACCAGCAGGCCGCCGCCATCCTCGCGGACGCCTTCCCGGGCCGCACGGTCGAACTGGTGGACGCCCGCGAGATCTTCGCGAACGGCGGCGGCATCCACTGCATCACGCAGCAGCAGCCGCGGGTCTGAGGTCTCGGCGCCCGAGTGCGCACTACGTGCCCGGGTCGGTCGGCGGGTTCGGATTCCCGCCGGCCCCCGGGCCGACTCGGCTCCTGACGCCATCTCAGCGATGGTGGGGGGATCGGCACTTCATGGATCATCACGTATCACGACGGGGAGGGACGGCTAGTCTGTCAGTGAGGCAGGGGAGGCAGGGGAGGCCGCGGTGCTGACAATTCTGACGCTTCCGGGCCGGGTGTGAGCAACCGTGCCCATCGGCTTCCTCATCTCCATCGCGGTGCTGGCCCTGTGCACGTTCGCCGCCCTCCGGCCCCCCATGCCGCGGCATTCGAGCCCGTCGAACCTCTGGTTCTGGCTCGGGCATCTCCTCAACGAGCAACCGTTCCTCGGCCTCGCCCTGCTGGCCGTCAGCGCCTTTCCGACGCTGACGACCCGGGTCGGTACGCCGACCTGGTGGCTCGCGGCCGCACTCACCGCCGTACCGGCCTGCGGCATGGCCGCTCTCGCGGTCCGCACCCGCTCGGCGCGAGGCGTCCTGGAGACGGCTCTGGCGGCCGACCCGGGCATCCCGATGCCGCCCAGCCGGCTGCCCCTCCTCCGGATCCTGCTGCTGCCACTGGTCTCGTGGCGGCCCGGCGTCCGCAGGCTCCGAAATCGCCGGTACGGCGACGCCCGGGCCCAGCGCCTCGACGTCTACGTCCCCCGCAGCCGACCGCACGGCGCCCCCGTCCTGCTGTACCTGCACGGTGGCGGGTTCACGATGGGCAGCAAGCTCCTCGGCGCGCGACCGCTCCTCTACCGCCTGGCCAAGCACGGCTGGGTCTGCGCCAGCGCGAACTACCGGCTGCGCACCACCTACACCGACTCGCTCACCGACGCGAGGCAGGCGATCGCCTGGCTGCGCGACCACGCCGACGAACTCGGCGCCGATCCCTCACGTCTGGTCGTCGCCGGAGGATCGGCCGGCGCCCACCTGGCCGCGACCGTCGCGCTGACCGACGACTCGGTCTCGGGCGCGATCGGACTGTACGGCTACTACGGACCGGCCGGCCAAGACACTTCGGGCGCCCCGGCCACCCCGCACGCCCATCTCCACGCCGATGCACCACCGTTCCTGATCGTGCACGGCACCCTGGACACCCTGGTGCTGGCTGAGGACGCCCGCCGCTTCGCGGAGGAACTCGGCCACGCGTCCAGCGCACCGGTCGCCTTCGCCGAACTACCCGGCACTCAGCACAACTTCGACTTCTTCCATTCGCTCCGGTTCGGTGCCGTCGCCGACGCCGTCGAGAGCTTCGCGGTCTGGGCCACCCGCCGCTGACCCGACAGGCCGGGCGTCACCGAACCAGCGTCTCGGTCTCAGCGGGACTGTCTTCGGTGGCCCTTCAGGAGGACGCCAGGACATGGCGGTCGCGGCTCGCGCCGAAGGCCGCGACGGTCTGCGCGACGAGCACGACGAGCAGCACAGCGACCGGCAGCGACCAGCCCCCGCTCGCGGAGTGCAGCAGGCCGAGACCGAGCGGGCCGAGGCAGGCGATGAGGTAGCCGATCCCCTGGGCCATCGTCGAGAGCCGGCCGGTGTGGTGCGCGTCGGGCGAGCGGGCCACGATGTAACCGAGGGCGAGACCGATGGCGAGGCCCTGACCCAGTCCGAGGGCGGTCATCCAGAGGTAGGCGCCCGACACGGGGGACGTGAGCAGGCCGACGAAGCCGGTGGCGCACAGCAGGGCGGCCGCCAGCGGCGAGACGAAGGCCGGGCGCAGCCGCTGCTGCAGCCAGGGGGCCGCGAAGGAGGCGGCCATGCCGGGGAAGCTGGAGAAGGAGAGCATCCATCCGGCCTGGCTGTCGCTCATGCCGTGGTCCTGCAGAAGCGTCGGCAGCCAGGAGAGGATCGCGTAGTAGCCGAGGGACTGCAGACCCATGTACAGGGTCACCGCCCAGGCGGTTCGGTCGCGCCACAGCGCCCTGAGAGTGGGTGCGGCGGTATCGGCCCCTCCTTGCTTCACCGGCTCCCGTCGCTTCGCCGGATCCTGTTGCTTCGCCGGCTCCTGTCGCCGGCGGTTCGGGGAACGCCGGTCCGGCACGAGCAGTTCGGGTAGCCAGGCGAGAGCGGCGACGAGGGACGGGAATGCCCACAGCGCGAGCACCTGCCGCCAGCCCCAGCCGGTGGCCGACTCCAGCGGGACGACCACGCCCGCGGCGAGCGCGGCTCCGCCGGACAGGGCCAGGGAGTAGCAGCCGAGCATCAGCCCGGCACGGCCTGCGAAGTCGTGCTTGATGAGCTGCGGCATGAGGACGTTGCCGACCGCGATCGCCGCACCGGCGATCAGGGTGCCGCCGAACAGGGCGAGCACTCCCGGGACCGAGCGCAGCACGATGCCGCCGGTCAGCGCGAGCAGCGCGTACCACAGCAGGTGGTGGGGTCCGAAGCGGCGGGTGAGCCGGGGCGCGAGGAACGCGAACGCCCCGAAGCAGACGACCGGCACCGTCGAGAGGGCTCCGCCGCCGAACGATGAGAGGTGTTCGTCGTGCTCGACCTCCGTGAGTAGGGGGGACAGGGACGCGACGGCGATGCGCAGGTTCAGCGCGGCCAGGCTGAACGCGAAGGCGGCTCGTACCGTGCGCGCCCCGGCCAGCCCGGGAGGGGACGGCTGCCGGGACGCTGACGGGTGGGCTGCTGGGGCCTGATGGGTCACTGGGCTGTTCATGCCGTCCACTCTCGGGCGGAGCCGGGGCGGCGGGCCACCGATAGGATGCCAACCTATGAGGGAAACCCGCCACCTTGACCCTGCGGAGCGCGGCCGCCTCGTCCTGGCGCACGGGCAGCGGCTGCCCATCCACGCCCACGACCGCGGTCACCTGGTCTATCCGGCCACCGGCGTGCTGTCCGTGACCACCGCCAGGGGCACGTGGATCGCTCCGCCGACCCGGGTGGCGTGGACTCCCGCGGCCTTCGAGCACCACCACACCGCGCACGGCAACGCGGACATGCGGATTCTGTTCCTGTCCGACGCACTCGCCGCCCGGCTGCCCGCGCATCCCGCCGTACTCACCGTCTCCGGGCTTGCCCGCGAAGCCCTGCTCGCCCTCACGGCCGAGGCGGCGGACGCCGGCGGGCGAGCGCCGGAGGCGATCGACCGGCTGCACGCGGTCGTCGTCGACGAGCTCACCGCGGCGCCCGAGCAGCCGCTGCACCTGCCCGAGCCGGCCGACGACCGGCTCCGGGCGCTGACCGGCATCCTCTACGCCGACCCTGCCAATCAGCAGACCCTCGCCGAGCTCGGCGCGCGCGTCGGGGCGAGTGAACGTACGCTCAGCCGGCTCTTCGGGCAGGAACTCCGGATGAGTTTCCATCAGTGGCGCACTCAGCTCCGCATCCACCACGCGCTCACCCGGCTCGCCGCGGGGAAGTCCGTCACCGAAACCGCTCTCGCCTGCGGCTGGGCCAATCCGACGACCTTCATCGAGGCTTTCGCCGCACTCGTCGGCGAGACCCCCGGCCGCTATCGCAACCGCCAACTCCCTGCCGAGGGGTGCTAGTTGTAGTCAGCAGTCAGTAGTCAGTTGCCGGTCTCAGTGGAGATCCACCGGAGGTACTCGCTGCTGCCGTGCGTGATGTCGGCGGCGATGATCTCCGGCGTGTCGTAGGTGTGGACAGCCTTGATGACCTGCTCCAGCTCGGAGAAGCGGTTGGCGGGCAGCTTGTAGAGCACGCGCCACTCCTCGTCGTTCTGCACCGCGCCGTCCCACCAGTACACCGACCGGATCGGGCCGTCGATCTGGGCGCAGGCCGCGACCCTGGCGCTCACGCCGGCGCGTGCGAGCGCCTCGGCGCGCTCCGCGCTGTCGGTGGTGGTCAGGACGGTGATGAAGTCGGCCATGATTTCTCCCCTTGGGTAACCCCTGACTGAGAGCGTACCGATCGCACCGCGGACGCTCCGGGGACCGACGTGAAGCAGAGAGCGGGCGCTACCTGCCCGGGGCGGCCGGCGGGTTCGGATTCCCGCCCGGGGGCGGCGGGTTCCGCGGGCCGGGCGGCGGCGGGGGCACTCCGGGGAGTTTCGTCGGACTGCTCGACGGTTCCTTCTGCGGCATGGCGGCGTCCCCTTCCGTGTCCTCCGATTCTGTCTCCTCCGGCTCCTCCGGCTCCGTCTCGTCCGGCAGCTCCAGGGCGGCCGGGGCCGGCGGGGCTGCGGACGGACGGCCCGTGCGGGTCGGCCCTCGGCTGCCCCGCCGGCCCCCGGGCCAACTCGGCCCCTGGGCTCCGACTTGCGGTGTGTGGCTCATGCGTCGTGCCTTCCTGGTCGCATCCACTCTGCTCCGCCGGGTGCACCAATGTCACGGATCACCCCAGCGCCATCACGTACACGCCGTCACGAAAGTGCGTGAAACCCTGCCGCTCCCACGCCGGGCGAAGCCGCGCCACAGCCTCCTCGTCCGGCCGCCGCACCTCGGGGTCGTCGGACTCGTAGCTGCACACCTCGCCCGGCCCGTGCTTCGGGTGGATCGGAGCCGGGTAGCACACGGCCACGCTCCCCGGGCCGCCGGCCAGACGGCGCAACGCGGTGACGGCGAGGCGCATGCCGACCCCGCGACCACGCCACTCCTCCTCGACCTCGACGGACTCCAGGAGAAGGAGCATCGCGGGCTCGATGCCGACAGCCTCCCGAAGGCCGGGAACGACTGTGCCGTCCTCGGCGAAGACGACCCCGGGGATGCGGTCCAGCATCCCCGGGTCAGCGGCGAACGCGAGGTACGGGTTCGGGTGCCGGCCCGGGATCACGCGGCTGACGACCGCCGTGCCGAAGACCGGCCCATCCGGCAGGTAGAACCGCGCGGTCCAGCGATCAGCGCGCCCGGCGAAGTCCTCGTCGGCGAACTGCCACGCCTTGTAGTCGATGACTGGCTCGTCCATGGGTGACACCTCCGTGACGGGCTGGGCCTCCGTTCGTCGGAGGCCCAGCGGTGTCTTACTTCTGGTCAGGCTGGGGCTGAGGCTGGGGCTCCGGCGCGGGGTTGCCCCGGTGCTTCGGCGGGGCCTTGTGGTCGCCCTTGTGCTTCATCTCGGTCGTGGCGCTCATGGCTGGTGCCTCCTACTCGGCGAGGGTGGTGGTGACGGGGGCGTCGCCGTCCGGCGGCGGCATCGGGCCGCCGCCCGGGGGCCTGTTGGGGCCCGGGGTCGGCATCGTCATACTGATGACTCCTCACGCTGAGGCGAACCGGCCACCGGTTGGTGGCCGGGCCGTTCGGTGTTGCGGGTCCCGCCCCGGCCGGTCGAGCTGTCCAGGTCCGCCGACCGGGGTGGGAGTTCGTGGGCCCGCGCCGCCCGCCGGAGCGGCGCGGGAGTCTGGTTGCCCTACTGGGCACGGTGTCCTCGGTTCGACGGAGTGGCCGTCACCGCGCGTCCCCCGAAGCCTCCGGCCCCGCCAGCGCGTACCGGGCGCTGCTGGCGGTCCAGTCGGACAGCGCCCGCCGGAACTGATCGAGGCCGAGCGCGAACCGGCTGGTGTCCAAGGCCAGTTCGTCGCTCCTCTCGGGCGCCGGCTCGGCGCCGAAACCGCTGCGGACCGCGGTGTACAGCCACCAGAACCGCTTCTCCTCTGCGGCCAGCAGCTCCTTCACCCTCTCCCGAGCCTCAGCAGCGGACAGCCCCTCGTCGGCGCTCAGGGCGGCCACGGCGTTGAAGGTGTCGGCGCCGGCTCCGTCCGCAAGGTCGTTCGCGAGGATCCCGACGGTGGAGAACGCGCGCAGCAGGGACCGCACCATGGGGTCGCGCCAGTCCGGCGTGATGCACTGCTCGGCCAGTTCCGTCCAGCACGCGGCCAGCAGCATCCCGCCGTCCGCCGGCCGCAGGGTCAGGTACTCGCGCAGCGTGGGCGTGCACTGCGGCTGGAGGTACCGCGTGAGCTTCGTGTGGGCGGCGTCGATCCACCCCTCCAGCTGCCGCTGATAGCGGTCCCACCAGAAGCCAGGCATCGCCACCCGCGACTCGCAGACCAGATCCGCCAGGGCCTGCACGAGGGGGTGATCACCGGGCCACACCCGGCCACCCGGCTCGGCGGCTTCGAGGAGCCGCGTGGTGAACCGGCTGATGACACCCGGCGTCGCACAGCGCAGCTCGTCGTCGAACGCGTCGTCCGCCAGCCAGGTCCACAGCGCCCACCGGGTCGCGAGATCCAGCGGTGCGCCAGCTGCCCCCGGCCACGCCTTCAGGCACAGCGAGACGTAGCCGTGCGCGAGGTAGGCGGCCGGGTCGGGGTGGAGCCCGTACTCAGTCAGCCACGTGGCGGCGGCCACGTACAGGTCGGTGTGCCGAGCATCCGTCACCTCCATCGGGCCACCTCGCCAACGTGCTCGGCGCAGGCGACGACGGCCCATGCAAGCCCGCCCACCGTGCGGTGCCCAGCCGGCACCAGCGGGGGCGCCGGCGAGCCGCAGGACAAACACGCGAGCTCGTGCAGCTGGTCGTACGTCAGGGGTGCATCCGAGTGCGGCAGCCCGGCGGCGGGCTGCGGCACGGACACCGCAAGATCTGCCATGCCGAAGACGGTAGGTGACTGCTTCACCACGTGACGTTGATGTTTCTCGGTGCTTCTCGAAGCGCGGCTGGCGCTTCCCGGGGTTTCTCAGATCACTCCGAGCACGTGCCGCGCCCGGCCAATCAGCCGCGCGGCCTCCGCGCCGTCGACGGCCGCCTGCTCGTACATTTCCCACGCCCGGACGTACAGAGCGACGTCCGCCGCCGAATCCAGCCACATGGCCGCGTTGATCGTCTCCACCGTCACGTGCGTCTCGTCGTGGATCCAGAACCCGTGCCGTAGCGACAGGGGAAGTCGAGCGGCGAACGGGATCACCCGCAACTGGACCGTGTCCATCCCGATCAGGCCCATCAGTCGGTCGAGCTGACCGCGCAGTGCCTCCCGCTCGCAAATCTGGGCATGCAGCGCCCCCTCCCACAGGATGAACTGGAACAGCCGGCCGCGTTCGTACAGCAGTTCCTGACGGCGCATCCGCTCCCGCACCGCGTCGTCGGTATCCCGCCGTGTCTGGTGTAACAAGGCCCCGCTAGCCAGGACTGCCCGGGCGTACTCCGGGGTCTGGAGTATCCCGGGGATGACGGTCGGCTCGTACGCTCGGACGAGGCCCGCCGCGCGCTCCTCAGCGGCGGCCTCCCGTTGGGTGGCCTCATGCCCGGTGGCCAGCCGACGGCGCCAGGACCGGTACTGCGTCTCCAGGCCGCGCAGGTCTGCACGCAGGGAATCCGCCGCCGCAGGCCGGCCGGTGTGTTCCGCCCAGGCGACCAAGTCGGCCTCGCTCGCGGTCTGCCGACCGGTCTCCAGCTTGCTGATCTTCGAGTGCGGCCAGCCAGCCGCTGCAGCCAGAGCACGGCCCGAGAGGCCGGCCTCGTCGCGCAGCACCCGCAGGCGCGCGCCGAGGGCCTCTCGGGCCCGTTGGTAGTCGGTGCTCACGCAGCCGACGGTACCGCCTTGGCGAACTCCTCGCGGGGGACCGCGAAATGCCAGGCCGCATCCCGAATCTGGCAGGCCAGCAGGATCGCCGCCAGGTCCTCGACCAACTCGGCGCCGAGATACTCGTCGGCCTGGTCGAAGTGCATCTCCAGCAGGACGCGGCTGTCGAACAGCCAGAAGTCGCGGCCAGGGAGTGCCAGCTCCTTCGCCTTCACGCGCGGCAGGTGCCGGATGTCCTCCCCAGCCTCCACGTTGGCCCAGCCGACTGCGAGGAGGTATGCCTGGCCGGCGCCGAGCGGATCGTCAGCGATCCGCACCCGTTCGACTCGCTTCCCCGCCGCAACCTGCGCGCGGATGTTCTGACACCACGGCCGGTTCGGGTCGGCCTTCGGGTCCTCTCCGCGTGCCCACCGCGTATACCCAGGGGATGCCAGGTCGGAGGCGTAGCTGGCGCGGCTCTCCAACCGCCAGGCGGTGTGCTGGAAGCCGTCTCCGAAGAGGTGGTCGAACTGCTCGTCGGTGATGAACTTGGGCACGCGGTCTACTCCTTGGGAGCGTACTGGGTCAGGAGTTCACGGGGCACCACCACGAAGCTCTCGCCAGGCAGCACGTCCCGCAGCTGGGTGAGCGCTTCCGGGTCCGTGAGCGTGTAGCCCTGGACGACGATGTCACCGGTCGGGGTCTCGTACAGCGTGGGGCATTTGCCGTCATCGGAGCTGGTGCCGAGGAACTTGAGCTGCATGGTGCTCTCCCTCTCTGCTGGGTGGGCACCAGGATGCCCCGACAGCCCGCCACTTGAGGCCAGAACGGCGGGAAAGCCACCTGAACGGTCAGTCGAGAATGTGAGCGCCATTGGATTCGTGCACCACCAGCCCCACGATCACCACAACGCCCAACTCCCCCGCGAGCAAACGGCTGCCGCTCGCAACGCGGTTAAGCAGATCGATGTAACACTCCCAGTTCCCTTGCAGCCGCCCTACGCTGAGCACCTCAGACCTGGTCGAGAGCGGAGCAGCATGTCGTCGGTGTGGAAGAACCTGGGTGAGCACACCGTCTACGAGAACCAGTGGCTGCGGGTCAACCTCGCCGACGTCGAGCTTCCGGACGGCCGCCACCTCGACCATTACGTCCTACGGCAGCGGCCTGTCGCACTCGCAACCGCCGTCAACGAGCGGAACGAGGCGCTGCTGATCTGGCGGCACCGGTTCATCACCGATAGCTGGGGCTGGGAGCTCGCGGCCGGCGTGGTCGAGGACGGCGAGCAGATTGAGGACGCGGCGGCGCGCGAGATGCTTGAGGAGACGGGCTGGCGCCCGGGTAGGCTTCGCCACCTCCTCACCGTCGAGCCGTCCAAGGGCCTCACCGACGGCCGCCATCACGTCTACTGGGCGCAGACAGCCGAGTACGTCGGTTGCCCCGAGGACGACTTCGAATCTGAGCGGCGCGCATGGGTGCCGCTCGCGCAGGTACCAGAGTTGGTGGCCAACGGTGAGATTCGCAGCTCGAACGCAGTGTCCGCGCTGCTCCTGCTGCACCATCTCCACCACGCCTGACATCCCGCCTCAACATTCCTCGTGCGGGACGGAACGATCAGCGACCGCCTCGAACGCCGTTGCGCACAGTTTGCTGACCTCGGGCTCCCGAATCAGCTCGTGGTCGATGAACTTGGACGGCATGTTCGATCGGTTCCTGGAGCACGTCGGCTAACTGTGGGGCAGTGCACTGAACATCCGGGATCTGGAGGCGCAATATGCCTAGGCGTGACTACGAGGATGACCCGAACGCTCCCAAACCGAACAGTCTCGTGCCTGCGGCAAGCGTGGTAGTGGTCGGCAACGATGGCCGCGTGCTGCTTCAGCGCCGCACCGACAACGGCATGTGGGCGCTGCCCGGCGGCAAGATGGAGCTGGGCGAGTCGCTCGGCGAGTGCGGCATCCGGGAGACGCTTGAGGAGACCGGCATCCGCATCGAGATCACCGGGATCGTGGGGACCTATACCAACCCCGGGCACGTCTTCGCGTACGACGACGGCGAGGTGCGGCAGGAGTTCAGCATCTGCTTGCTCGGCCGACCGCTCGGCGGCGAACTCCGGGTGTCGGACGAGTCCCACGAGGTCGCCTGGTTCACACCGGAGGAGACCGACCAGCTTTCGATGGTGCCGAGCATCCGGAAGCGGTTGACCGACTGGCGAAGTGGCCGCATGCCGGCCGTCCGCTGAGCCCGATCCGGTTTCTCATAGGGGCGCGGCATGCCGACTGATCGCGTGCTCTACCTGCTGGGCTCCGCCGTTCCGCCCGTCTCCGGCCCAGGTCTCGCCGTGCTTGCTGAACGGCGGAGTACTGCGACGTCATGAAGGCTTGGTTCCCATCACGCAGGTCGGTACTCCGAGTGCGGAACAGCCCGATCCCACACCGTCTCGAAGGCGGCCGAGCAGAGCTTCACCGTCTCTTGGTCCTCTGTCAGCTCCGGTGCCGTCGGCTCGCCGTTCCCATCGAAGTGGTTGACAAGCAGCAAGCGGTCATCGAACAGCCAGAAGTCATTCCCTGGCAGGGGCACATCGGTTGCCCTCCGTCGCGGCAACCACCTGACGTCCTCGCCGGCCGTGATGTTGAGGCTGTCAGTGACGTCGTACTCGAAGCGCACATAGTCGCTGACCGGCTCTGAGATGATGCGGGCCCGGCGGACAACGACCCCTCGGCTGATTACCTCGGCGAGCAGGGCGCCCCACTCCGGCCAGCGCGCGATGGGATCCACGCGGTGGCCGCCCTGCCAGTCGATGAACGCAGGATCCGACCGCATGTACCCATCACGCATCTCCAGGTGTACGGCGGATCGCTCACAGTGCCGCAACAGGTCGTCAAACCTGTTCGGGTCCAGCGCCACCGCTCACCTCCGGAAAGAACTGCATCATGCGCTTGGGCCACTCGATGACGGTCTCGTGGTCGGGGATGTCCATCTGCGCGAGTCGCTTCGAGTCCGTAACCTTCCACGACTGGACCAGATAGGTATCGGCCTCATCGTCGTAGTAGAGGGTCCGCGAGTTGTTGACCGGCAACTCCGGGTCCTTGCCCAGCTTGTGCAGTGCCATCGTGGCCTCCACGGTCGGGGGTTGGCGATCTCTGTGGCCAGGCTTCCACGCTGAGCAACTGCGCCGCCAGAAGTTTGCGGAAACTTGCGCGCATTCCGGTTCGACGACGACATGATCGTGACCCCGAGGGAGGACACCATGCCCGATCACGATGAGAACAGCCCGTACTCAAATGCTGACCCTGGCATCACGGCTGAGGATGCAGACACTGCCGGCGACGGCGTCGAGGACGAAGATCCGGACAACCCGAACAGGTAAATAGCACCAGGCTCTCCTTGGGAAGCAGTCCGTGCTATCCGGCTCCCCTGTCGCGATCTCGGCCTCCACGAACACAAGAAGTCGCCAAGGCCGACGTCACGGTCAGCCCCACAGAATTCGTCAGCGGTGTCGGCCGAAGCCGGGCGGGCCCGCTCATGGGCTGACCTGCCTGATCCGGTTCTCATAGGGGCGCGGCATGCTGACTGATCGAGTGCTGCACCTGCTGGGCTTCGCCGCGCCACCCGTCCTGGACCTGCCGCCGGTCATCGAACAGGCCTAGGCCGACGGCTGGGAGGTCTGTCTCGGCCTGACCCCGACAGCCGCCGACTGGCTGGCCGACAGTATCGGCGACCTTGAGCGGCTCACCGGGCACCCGGTCCGGAGCCGCCATCGGCGCCCCGGTGAGGTCGCCCCTGGCCACCCGCGACCATAGCGTTCAACACGCTGAATTCCTGGGCGCTCGGGCTGACCGGGACATGGCTCGTCGGCTTTGCCGCAGAGGCGATCGGCAAGGGGATCCCACTGGTCACCCTCCCGTGCGTGAATGCGGCGCTCGCCGGGCACCCGCAGTTCGGGCGGAGCATCGCGACGCTGCGCGGCGCCGGCGTTCATGTCCTCCTGGGCGACGACGGCTTCGTGCCCAATCAGCCCGGGCAGGGGCAGCCGGAGGGGTATCCATGGCCGGCGGCACTGGCCGCAGCGCGTGAGGCGGCACGTGCGGTCTGATCTCGCGTCACTTTTATATCCCCCCTAAAATCGGGTCAACGGTCCGGCCTAGACCAGTTCTTCATACCGGCGAGGCCAAAAGATCGGCCAACTCGCCCAGCGAGCCGACGCTCCAGTCCGCTGACGGGGCACTCGTGGTGAGGCCGATCGGGCCGCGGCGAATGTGCGCAGCGCGCAGGCCCGCCGCCTGCGCCGGGGCGACATCGTTGGCAGGGTGGTCGCCTACGTAGACGATTTCACCTGGTCGGGCTGACGCCCAGTCGATGACCTGCTGTAAGAACCGGGGGCTCGGCTTGGCCACACCCCACTCCGTAGACGTGGCGATGCCGTCTACGGGGAGCGCGAGCCGGCGCAGGCATTCACCGGCGCGAAGGTTCTGGTTGCCGGCCACACCAACCCAGATCCCGCTGTCCTTCAGCTGTTGGAGGGCCGGGCGAACGTCGGGGTACAGGTCGGTGTCGTCAAGGTGCTCGTCGTGGCCAGCGGCACGGCGCTTCTCCCACTCAGCGGGGACGTCGCAATCAGGGCGCACCAGTCGGATCGCCTCGGCGTTGTCCAGGCCTCGTGCCAGCACCGCACCGACCAGGGCCGACATCGTGTGCTGGGGAACGCCGAGCCAGGTAGCCCAGTCACGCCAGTAGCGAGTGTCGGAGGTGAGGGTTTCGCCGACATCGAAAACCACAGCCTTGATCACCATGGCGGCAGCCCAACGGAGGCTTGCCATACAGCTAATCGAGCACGTGAGCGGTACTGGACTCGTGCACCACCAGCCCCACGATCACCACGACGCCCAACTCGCCGACCCAGTCCACAGCGCCCACCGGGTCGTCAGATCCAGCGGTGCGCCGGCCGCCCCTGCCACGCCTTCAGGCACAGCGAGATGTACCCGTTTGCGAGATAGGCGGCCGGGTCGGGGTGAAGACCGTACTCAGTCAGCCACGTGGCGGCGGCCACGTACAGGTCGGCGTGTCGAGCGTCCGTCACCTCCATCGAGCCAGCTCCACGGCGTGCTCACAGCAAGCTTTCACGGCCCACACCAGGTGGTTCTGGGTGCGGTAGCTGGCCACCACCCGCGGCAGCCCGGCAGTGGGCTACGGCATGCCAGCTCTCGGCGAGGGCCGCGCGGGCCTCTTGGAACTCGGTACTCACACGGGGAACGGTACCTGCCCGGCGAATTCCCGCGTTGGCACAGCGAAGTGCCAAGCGGCGTCCCGCGCTTGGCAGGCGGCAAGAACCTGGGCCGCGTCCGTGATCAGTTCGACTCCGAGAGTGGTGTCCAGTTGATCGAAGTGGAAGCGCACAAGGACCCTGGAGTCGAACAACCAGAAGTCGAAGTCGGGCAGGCCGAGCGCCTGGGCATCATCGCGCCAGAGGTTCCGGATGTCCTCGCCAGCCGCGACGTTTCCCATGCCGCTTGCGAGGAGGAACCGCTGGCCGTCGGTCGGCGGCTTGTCGAGTAGGCGCACGCGTTCGAACCTTTTGCCCGCCGCAACCTGAGTGCGGACATTCTCGCGCCACCAGTTCTCCGGCTCGACGGTGATGTCTTCGCCCGCCAGCCAGCGTTGCCACTTCGGGCTCTTCCGGTCCGAGGCGTACCCGGTGCGCGTCTCCAGGCGCCAGGCAGTGTGTTCGAAGTCCCTGAAGAAGTGGCTGACCTGCTTGAAGGGGATAACGTCAGGCATCATCTACACCTTTGATGCGCATCGAACGAGCAGCTCGCGAGGAATCACAACGAAGGCCTCCGATTTTTCATGCGCTCTCCCGCTCTGCTGGCTGGGCAACCAGGATGCCCCGTTGGCCCGCCACTTGAGGCCAGAACGGCGGAAGGGCACCTGAACGGTCAGGCGAACATGTGGGCGCTACCGGATTCGTGCACCACCAGCCCCAGGATCACCTGACGCCCAGCTGGCAGCAGACATCATGTTTGACCGGTCAGGCCGACCGATAATCCTCGTGCGGGATGGACCTGTCCCAGACCGCCTCGAATGCCGTGGCGCACAGCTTGATGACCTCGGGCTCCCGAATCAGCTCGTGGTCGATGAAGTTGCCCTCGCCATCGAAGTGGTTGAGCAGCAGCACCGCGCCGTCGAAGAGCCAGAAGTCGTTGCCGGGCAGAGCGATGCTGGTCGCCTGTCGGCGAGGCAGCCAGCGTACGAGTTCGCCTGATGCCACGTTGGCCGGCGTGAGGTCATGCTCGAAACGGACGTAGTCGCTGAGGGGTTCAGAGACGATCCGAGCCCGTCGTACGACGACGCCTCGGGCTGTGGTCGCGGCGATCAGCGCCAGCCAGGGGCGCTCTGCCTCATTGACCGCGCTGACGTCGAGCCTGCCGGCTTGCCAGGCGACGAACCGCGGGTCATCCCGCATGTACCCGTCGCGCATCTCCAGGTGCACGGCCGAGTGCGTGCAGGCTGCCATGAGGTCCTCGATCGAGGGGGCCTCGGTCACCCGCTCACCTCCGGGAAGAACTTGTGCAGTGCCATGGTGGCCTCCAGCTGCCGGAATTGGCGATCTCTGTGGCCAGGCTTGCACGCTGAGCAACCGCGCCGCCAGAAGTGTGCGGGAACTTGCGCGCATTCCGGTTCGACGACGACGTGATCGTGACCCCGATCCCGGCCCGTAGGGCTGGCCACGACTCGCCGATGCTGCATCTCCACCGCTACCAGCCAGACGGCATGTTCGATCGGTTCATGGAGCACGTCGGCGAACCGTGGGGTCGCAGGCGGAACTTCTGGGCTCCGGAGGCGCAACATGCCGGGGCGTGACTACGAAGTGGCCGCATGTCGGCCGTCCGCTGAGCCCGATCCGCTTCTGGTGCCCGGCGCGGCCGCCCGGCCGAAGCTCGTGTCACCCTCGCCCTCGCCACGGTGCCCTCGGCGCCCGCCGGTTGTCCCTGTTTCGGACACTGCTGATCGGTTTCACGCCGGTTATGGCGAATTGGGGTCCTTGGGTTATCGGATGAGTGCTGTGCTACAGGGGCTGCGCCCGTGGGGCGAGTGCCCGTACGCCAGAAACAGGGGGTCTTCAGCGATGGCTTCTCTGAACTACGAAATCCTCACCAACCCCGCCCCGCTCCAGGTGCCGGAGGCAAGCGAGGAGTCGCGAGGCGCGGTTCACATCGTCGTCTCCAATCCGACTTTCAACGAAGTGATCTGGCATTCCGTCGAGATACGAGTGCCCGTAGGTCAGGCAGACGGTGATCTGACGGTCGATCCGAAGACGGTCAGCGTGCGGGTCGAGCAGAACACCGCGACGAAGCCGGGGGAGGATCCGAGCGTCGTCTGGGACGGCAACACCGGTGTCCTCACGGTGACCGCCAAGGACAACACGTACTTCCAGGAGGCCGGCTCCGTGGCCCTGGTGCTGGACGGCTTCCCGGTCTCCGGTAAGCCGGGGTTGGTCCTGCTGCGCGTGACGGAGAGGGCCGCGAACGGCGCCTACGTGCAGAAGCACCACGTCACGCTGAGCCTGCTCAAGCAGGAGGCCAGGGTGCCGCGCAACTTCCGTCCGGAGGAGTCCCTGGTGGCGGCGGGCACGGACGTCGTCCTGCGGTGGGACGGACCCGAGAGCCTCGACTACCAGATCCAGGGCCCGGACGGCCTCCTGGAGACCGTCCCGCCACTGAGCAAGAGCCAAACCGGCTGGCAATGGCGCCCGAAGCCGGGCCAGGAGCCGAAGCGGGACGCCACTTACACCCTGACGGCCAAGGTCCCGGGCTCGCAGCGGCTGGGGTTCTATCTCACCACCACCGTGCACCTGCGCAGCCCCGAGTTCGAGAGCATGACCGCGTCGGTCGGGGTGCACACCCCGTGGGTGGAGGGGACGACCGACAGGGGTCGGATCACCTTCACCGGGCAGGGCGCCGAGGTCCGTGACGATGCGAACGCGCTGGGCACCGTGGTGGCCGCCAAGACGGACGTCGACACCGTGACCGCGACGTGGGTGCGGGGCCGCGACAGTGGCGCCGGGTGGATTCAGTTCCCGCCCGACGGGATCAAGGTCGGCCGTGGCGGGGGCAGCGGCCTGGGCACTGTCACGGCTGACAAGATCAGCGCGAACGGCGTGAACACCCCGTGGGTGGGCGACTTCGACGCCGGCAAGGGCTGGATCGAGTTCCCGCAGGCCGGAGTGGACGTACGCAAGGACGGAAGCCGCGAGTGGGGAACCGTCGCCGCTCACCGGGCGGACCTGGACGGCATCAACACCAAATGGGTACAGGGACCCACGCCCGGCGACGGATGGATCGAGTTCCCACCCGCCGGGCTGAACGTGTACCAGGGCGCCGGAGACCATCAGTGGGGAACCGTCGCGGCCGGCAAGGCGGACCTGTACGACCTGGTCACCCGCCGGGGTCAGATCAAGGAACGCCTCACCCTCCAGGGCGGGCTGACCGTCGACAACGTGCTGGAGACGCAGGACGGCCCGCCGCGGCTGATCGTCCACGGCCGCCTCGATGCGGAGGGCGAGGTGAACGCCAACCGTGGGGTCGTTGTCGGCGGCGACCTCTCCACCAACGGAGTCCTGCGCGTCGGCGGGGAGTCGCGGTTCCAGGGGAAGGTGAACGCCAACGGGCACCTGTCGGTCCGTAATGGCGGTGCCTGGATCGTGCACACAAACGACGGGCAGGTATCGATCCAGGGCGACCTGCGAGTCCACGGGGCATTCCGCTCCGACAGCTGACGGACGACGGACGACGGACGACGGCAGGGAACAGCCTTTCAGGAGGCGGCGCTCGGCGGCGGCCGCGCGGGCGCCGGGCAGTGCGTGCGGCGGCGCGAGCGGGCTGATCTCGTGTCGCTGTGATTGTGTGGGCTTCCGAGTCCGAGCCCACCCAGGGAGGCCGCCGTGTCCCGAACGCCGCAGCAGATCTTCCAGAGTTACGTCTACGCCGGTGCCATGACCCGCAATGCCGATGCTCTTGCCGAGTGCTTCACCACGGACGGGGTCTTCGAGGCGCCGCTGATGCCCGTCGGTGCCGACTTCCCCAGGAGGCTGGTGGGGCGTGAGGAGATCCGTAGCGCGATGGCGGCGTACTACGAGCGATCCGGGCAAGGCGGCCGCTCGCCGAACCTTGAGAAGTCCGGATTCGTGCTGCACACCACTGCCGATCCTGACGTGTTCATCGCCGAAATCGACACGGTATTCGACGGGGGCGGGGAGGATGTGACCGTCTCACTGGTGCAGATCTTCCGCATCCGGGATGGGAAGATCGCCCGACTTCGCGACTACTTCGCACCCGACCTGATGAGTTGAGGACAACCCGGCGCAGCCGAGGCCGAGTCGGCGTCACGGTGGCCGCGATGGGCCGATACCGTCCGCACGCGGACCATGCCCTATCGGCAACGGATCGCCGTCGGCGCAATTCGGTTGGATGATCAAACTTGGCGGGAATCAAGCACAACTGACAGATCATCGGGCTAATCTCTGCCCCATGTCTGCAGATGATCCACACCGCGCCCCGACGCCGCCCCCCACCTTCCAGCCTCTCCTGCCGGACGACCCGGCCGAGGTGGCCGGCTACCGGCTGTACGCGCGGCTCGGTGCCGGCGGGATGGGGCGGGTCTACCTCTCCTACACCCCCGGCGGACGCCCGGTGGCCCTCAAAGTGGTCCGCCCCGAGTTCGCCGAGGACGCCGAGTTCCGCAGCCGGTTCGCCCAGGAGGTGGCCAACGCGCAGCGGATTCACGGCCTTTACACGGCCCAGGTGATCGATGCCGGCACCGAGGCCGAGTCGCCGTGGCTGGTCACCGCGTACGTGCCGGGACCCTCGTTGCAGCAAGTGGTGCGTGAGCACGGCGCGTTGCCGGTGCGCACCGTACTGCTGCTGATCGGCGGCATCGCCGAGGCGCTCCAGGCGATCCACAGCGTCAGTGTGGTGCACCGGGACCTGAAGCCCGCCAATGTGCTCGTCGCGGCCGACGGCCCGCGGGTGATCGACTTCGGTATCGCCCGGGCCGCCGACGCCACTGCGCTGACCGGCACCGGGGTCACGATCGGCTCGCCGGCCTTCATGGCGCCCGAGCAGGCCCAGGGCTCGGCGGTCACCCCCGCCACCGACGTCTTCGCGCTGGGCGCGCTGGCCGCCTATGTGGCAAGCGGCGTGCAGCCGTTCGGCGAGGGCCCGGACACCGCCGTGCTCTACCGGGTGGTGCACGAGGCGCCGGAGCTGGACGGGGTTCCCGCCGACCTGCGCGAGCTGGTGCTGCGCTGCCTGGCCAAGTCGCCCGAGGACCGGCCGACCCCGGCCGAGATCATCGAGATCGCCCGCAACCACCCCGAGGTCGGCGGGCAACTGCGGTTCGCCGACGACTGGCTCCCCGCACCGGTGGCCAGCGAGATCACCCGGCGCTCCGACCTGCCCAGGACGGCGCCGACCCCCACGGTCGTGACAACGACACGCCCGCTCGGCACCCCTGAGCAGCCGTCAGCAGCCGTACCGCCGCAGGCGCCGCAGACGCCACAGGCACCGCAGGCGCTCCACGAGGTGCCCACCACGCAGCTGCGGCAACCGGAGCAGGCTGCTCCGGTCGCCGCGGCCGCGCCTGCGGCGCCGCCGGCCAAGGCGGGCGGCGTCTCCTGGAAGACGCTGCTGGCCGTCGCCGTGGTGGTGGCGCTCGGCGGCACGCTGGCCGGGGTACTGCTCGACGGGAACGGCAAGTCGACGGCCGGCAGCAGTAACAGCGCCGGCCAGGCCCCGGCCGCCGCGAAGTCCCAGGCCGCGCCCACGACCCCGCCCGTGACCGCGCCGACGACCGCCGCCACGACCGCGGCCGCCGGCACGCCCACCACGGCGCCCGCCGGCGCGGCACCCAGCGCCGGGGGGAGCTACACCCCGCTGGTGAACAAGGTCGAACTGGACATCCCGGCAAGCGATTACGCCACCACCGCCTACCAGGTCGACCTGAGCACCGGCAAGCTGGTGCACGCTGCCGGCCTCCCCCAGTGGGGGCTCGCCATGTGGCACAGCAGCCCCGGCGGCAGCGCCGCGGCCGACTCCTTCACCGGGTCCGGCCTCGAGCTCTCCGATTTCGCCGTGGTCACCGATCCGACGACCACCCCGGCCCAGTGCAGCACCGCGATCGACACCCACCCCGAAACCACCCCGAGCTTCGCCCACGCGAGCGCGGGCCGACTGCTCTGCATACGCGACCGCAGCACCCACGCCATCGCGATCGCGACCATCGAGACCGCCAATGCGGAGACCGGTGAGGCCAAGTTCTGGGTGAGCAGCTGGCAGAGCACCTCCTGAGCCCGGTCAGGTGATCGGATCGTTCCAGCTGGCGTTCCAGGTCTGCGGACCGACGATGCCGTCCGCCTGGAGGTCGTGCTGCTGCTGGAACTGACGGCAGATCGACGCGCTCTGGTCGCCGTACCAGCCGTCGACGCCGATCGACCAGCCGCGGTCGGACATCCGCTGCTGCCAGACCTGGACGTTGTCGTCGTGCAGCATCGGGGAGCGGAGCTCCAGGTACTCGCCGGGCCACGGGGGGCCGGTGGCGGCGCTGGTGGGAGTGCCGGGGGCGGCACCGGTCCCGGTGCCGCCGCCGGGTCTCGGCGCGCCGGACCGGACCCAGGCGTAGAGCGGGTCGCCGGGGCAGTCGGTCGGGTAGCCGTCCCGGTGGCCGAGGATCTCGGCCCCGGCCCCGCCGCCCTGTTGGAGCCACTCGATGGAGTCGCGCAGCCCGTCGAGCATCGGGTCGGTGGGCTGGGTGAGCCCGGAGTCGCCGACCATGCCGCAGACCGCGTAGTGGGCGAGGTTGAGCGGCTGGTTGCCGTTGGCGCCGGTCTCGTGGTGCAGGCCGCGGCCCTCGAAGACGTAACCGTGCGGGCAGACCACGGCGTTGTAGGCGATGTCGATCCAGCCCTCGGTCGGATCCGACATGTGGGCTGCCTGGATGTCCCGGACCCGGCCGGCGCACCACTCGTGGTGGTCCGGCAGGTCGGCGGGGACGGGCGAGCCTTCGTAGTGGACCTTGACGCCTTGGGTGCTCGCGACGTAGGTCCAGTCCTGGCTGGGTGGTTGGGCGCCCCATTCGGCGCGGGTGACCAGGTACACGGGACAGCCTCCTCGATCGGTGGATGCGGGAAACTGCCGCCAGGCTAGCGATTCTTCGGGGACGATTTATCGGCCTCCGGGACGCTGTAACCCGAACGGGCTAATTGATCGTCCGGCCGATCAGCGCACGGCGGATCAGTGCACGGCAGGGCGCGGCCGCCCGCTGTCCGTAAAGTAAGGGGCATCCGTCCTCCGTCCCCCACCTCCCAGGAGCCCCGCACCATGGCGCAGCCCCGTCCCCGGCGAGCGGCGCGGCCCCGGGAGGAGGTGCTCGGCGTCGCGATGGCGGCGATCGCGGAACACGGGCTCGCGAAGCTGACGATGGCCGGGCTCGGGAAGCAGCTGGAGATGAGCGCCGGGCACCTCCTCTACTACTTCGGCAGCAAGGACCAGCTGCTGCTCGAAACGCTGCGCTGGAGCGAGGAGCAGCTGGGCGAGCGGCGCCGGGCCGCGCTGGCCGACCCCGGACTGGACGCCTGGCAGCGGTTCGCCGCCTACGCCGACCTCTACCTGCCCGACGGGCCGGGCGATCCACGCTGGATCCTCTGGGTCGAGGTGTGGGGGCGGTCGCCGTCGAGCGCGGAGATCCGGCAGGGGCAGCTGGAGATCGAGGCACCGTGGCAGGCCGATCTGGAGCAGCTGATCCGGGACGGGGTGGCGGCCGGGCGGTTCGCCCCCGGGTCGGCGGCCGAGCGGGCCGTCCAGCTGCGGGCGGTGCTGGACGGCTTCTCGGTGCCGCTGGCGATCGGGCTGCCCGGGGCCGTCCGGGCGCGGTCGCTGGAGCGGGTGGCGGCGGTGGCGGCGGCGCTGCTCGGCGCGCCCGCGCAGCTCTGAGCCCAGGACGGCTCTGAGACCAGGACGGCTCTGCGGTCAGTCGGTCCAGAGGGCCACCGCGGTCCGGTCGTCCGCGTATCCCTTCGCACGGACCTGGACCTGACGCAGGAAATCCACCGTGCCCGGCGGGTGCGGGTGCGCCCAGTGGCTGGCCAGGAAGTGCGCGACCGCCGGCTCCTCGGCGATCGGCTCGGCCAGGCCCGGGGAGCAGAGCAGCAGGATGTCGCCGGGGGTGGCCGGGACCAGCCGGAACCGGAACGGCCGCGGCTCGGCGGCGGGCGGACGGGCGGCGGCGGCGTCCGGACCGTCCGGGTGGTGCAGCAACTGCGCGGCGTACGCGTCGATCCAGTGACCGGCCCGGAGCAGGTAGAGGCCGCCGGGGCCGAGGCCGAACGCGGCCCGGTGGGTGGCCGCCGGGTCGAGCGAGACCAGCAGGCAGTGCAGCGACCCGGCGTCCGGCGCGACCGCGCGCAGGCCGGCCGCGGCGCGGGCGGTGAGCCGCTGGAGGCCGTACCGCAGACGGTCGCGGGCGCCCTCACGCAGGTCGGTGGCGAGCTCGGTGCGGCTGCGCCCGATCGCCTCGGCCAGCTGCGCGGCTGCCTGCCGGACGGTGTCGGGCAGCGCGCCCGGCGCGGCCGCCGCCGTCTCGGACGGAGGTACGTGAGGTACGGGCTGCGCGACGGATCCCCCACGCGGGTCGAGCCGGGGGTCGGCGCGCGGATCCGCGACCGGGCGGGCGCGGCTGCCGAGGACGGCGAGCAGCAGGCCGTCCGGCGCCGTGCCGAAGCGGGTGACCAGCAGCGCATCGCCGCGCGGCTCGCCGCGGTAACGGGCCGAGTCGCCGCGGACCGAGGCGGCGCGCAGCGTGAAGCCGGGGTACTGGGCGCCGTCGAGCGCGGTGTCGGGGACGACGGCGGCCACCTGCTCGGGGAGCACGGCGGGCAGCGCGGTGGGCTCGGAGCCGTAGGTCGGCGGGCGGGAGCCGACGTGCGGGGTGGGGGCGGGCTTGGTGAGGTCGAGCTTCTTCGGAGTCGGCGCGGCGGCGGGGGCGGGAGCAGCGGCGGGGACAGGGGCAGGGGCAACAGGAGCCGGCACAGGGGTGCTGGAGGCAGCGGCGACAGGCTCGGGATCCGGGTCGGGATCACGATCAGGCTCAGGATCGGGCTCAGGCTCAGGATCGGACTCAGGCTCAGGAATCGGCCCGGGGACCTCGTCCTCCCCCGTGCGCTGGTGCCCGATCAGCCCCACCACCGAGGCGATCGAGTCGAACCAGTCGTCCACACTGCCGTCCCCCGGCTCGGCGGCCGGAGTGTCCGGAAGGCTGCCGGCAGGCCCCTCGTAGACGCGCTCCCACCAACCGTCCACCGTCGGATTGTTCATCTGCCGACTCCTCGTCCGTGCTCAGTGTGCATACCGTCAACTGCCGGGGCGGTGGGTAATGAGCGGGCCACCTGGTCATTCTCCTCACGGCGACGGTCGCTGTCCCGGACTTTCGGCACGAAGCGCGCCGTTTCGGACGAGCGGGGCCGGGCTGTCGGAAGAAGGGCACGCCAAACCCCGGATGAATCCGAAACTGGAGGCCCGCTGGGGGGACCGCTTCACCCGTTCGGCTGATTAATATGTGCGCATGACCGCGACAGGACCCAACAGAGCGCCCCGGGGGAGCGCCGCTTTCGCGGATCGCCCGGTCGGCGTCCTGTCGGCCCTGCCACTGGTCGGACTGCTGATCGCGTTGCTGATGGCCCTGCCCTGCGCCGGATCGGCCCGAGCCGCAGCGCCTGTGGCGACACCGGCCAAGGCCGCGCCGGCGGTGAACCGGCCGGCGGTCACCGTGACCGCACACCCGCACAGCACGCGGTCGGCCAAGCACTCGGCCGCCACCGTTGACGCCGCCGCGCCGGCGCCGGTGACGCTCTGCTCGGTCGACGGGTCCGGGCCGCGTTCGGGTCACGGCTGCACCAGCCACCCGTACAGCGGTCAGGAGGCGCAGCTGCCGAACGCGCCGCCGCAGCCCGTACCGGCCGCGCCCGCGCTGCTGGTGGCCGGCGACGGCGCCCCCGCGGTCGTCGACCTCGCGGGAACCGCCGCCCCGGCGGTGCCCGCCCCCGATCTTCACCTGCTCCAGGTCAACCGGACCTAGGCGGAACCCCCGCGGGTCCCGTCCGGGCGCACCGTCGTGTGGTGCGCCGCTGCCGGACCGATGCCCGACCCGCGGTCTCCTCCCTCCCTGCTACACCTCATTCCGCCGTGCGCAGACCGCCGGCGGGGACAAGGAAG
Organism: Kitasatospora sp. NEAU-69; assembly: GCF_057158765.1. NCBI lineage: Bacteria > Bacillati > Actinomycetota > Actinomycetes > Kitasatosporales > Streptomycetaceae > Kitasatospora > Kitasatospora sp. NEAU-69. The sequence goes on along the minus strand of NZ_JBWXUE010000013.1, from coordinate 189,098 downwards.
ATTTCCGTGGGTTCCGCCTCGAAGCAGACCAAGAACGGCGACAGCGGCAAGGCCGCCGAGCAGCTGGTGACCAACCGGATCCAGAAGCCCAAGGGCGGCGGCAAGAGCACCACGGCCGACCGCCGGGAGCGGATCGCCCAGCTGCGGGCCGAGGAGCAGCGCCGTGAGAAGCGGATGAAGGCGATCGCCTTCTCGGTGGCCGGCGTGCTGATCGCGGGCACCGTCGGTGCCGGCATCTACATCGTGACGAACGCGAACGCCAAGCACGACGCACAGGTCGCGGCCGCCAAGAAGCCGATCGACGGTGTGAAGACGTGGAGCAACCTGACCCGCAACCACGTGCAGACGCCGGTGAACTACCCGATGACCCCGCCGGTCGGCGGTGACCACAACCCGGTCTGGCTGACCTGCATGGGCAACGTCTACACGCAGCCGGTGCACAACGAGAACGCGGTGCACTCGCTGGAGCACGGCGCGGTCTGGGTGACGTACAACGGCAAGGCGACGCCGGACGACATCAAGACGCTGTCCGCGAAGGTCCAGGGCACCCCGTACTCGATGATGAGCCCCTACCCGACCGAGTCGGGCACCATCACGCTCTCCGCCTGGGGCACCCAGCTGGTGGTGGACAACGCGAACGACCCGCGGGTGAACGAGTTCTTCACCAAGTACGTGCAGGGCCCGCAGACCCAGGAGCCCGGCGCGTCCTGCAGCTCCGGCGCGATGCAGTGAGCCGCCCGATGAGCGGGGACGACGGCTACCAGGACGACCAGGACGAGGCGCTGAGCGAGGCCGCCGACCGGGAGTTCGACGCCGCCGCGGCGGCCCGGCCGCTGCCCAGGCGGCGGCGCACGCTCTGGTGGCCGGCCGCGCTGGCGGCGGCGGTGGCGCTCTGCCTGGGCGTGCCCGCGCTGCTGGCGAGCGGCTCGACCGCCGCGGGCACGGTGGCCACCGCGCCGGCCACCGGCTCGCCCGACGCCGGGTTCGCCCGGGACATGTCGACGCACCATCAGCAGGCGATCGACCTGTCGTTCATCATCATGGACCGGACGGACAACGCCGAGGTCCGCAACCTCGCCTTCGACATCATCAACACCCAGGCCAACCAGCGGGGCATGATGATGGGCTGGATCGCGCAGTGGGGGCTCACCCAGAACTCGGGTGCGGCGCCGATGGCCTGGATGAAGATGGCGCCCTACCCGGCACACGACGGTTCGCTGATGCCCGGGATGGCGACCAACACGCAGATGAACCAGCTGCGCGGGCTCAGCGGCAAGGCCGCCGAGATCTTCTACCTCCAGCTGATGCTCCAGCACCACACCGGTGGCGTCGCGATGGCCCAGGGCTACCTGGAGCTGGGCCAGAACGAGGTGGAGAAGAACCTGGCGCAGTCGATGGTCACCTCGCAGACCTCGGAGATCCAGCTGATGACCGGCATGCTCGCCGAGCGCGGGGCGCAGCCGCTGCCCTCGTGACCGGCGACCGCTGACCGGCGACCGCCTTTCCTGAACGGGCTCACCCACGCACCATCGGGTGAGCCCGTTCGGCATGCCGCCGACCGCTACGCTGTCGCCCATGCCGCGCCAGCCCCATCAGCCACCAGCCACCGATCTGACCGGCCCGGACGCCGGGCAGCAGCCACCGGTGGACCCCCCGGCCGACGCCCCGCACACCGCAACGCCTCACGCCGCGCACGCCGAAGAGCTGCTGGCGATCGAACGGGCGCAGCAGCTGACCGACGTGGTCACCCGGCTGCGGCGCGCGCTGCGCAGCAGCATCCGCACCGACTACCCGTGGGAGTCGCTGCCGATGGCCCAGGTCGAGCTGCTCCAGACGCTGGCCGCCGCGCCGCTGCGGGTCGGCGAACTGGCGGCCCGTCAACGGCTCGCGCCGAACACGGTCAGCGGGCTGATCGGCAAGCTGCTGGACGCGGGCTTCGTGGACCGGCAGGCCGACCCCGGCGACCGCAGGACGGCCCGGATCGCGCTCACCACGGCGGGGCACCAGCAGTTGGAGGACTGGCAGCGGGCCCACGAACGCCGGATCGCCGGCGCACTCGGCTCGCTCTCCCCCGCCGACCATGACGCGGTGATGGCCGCACTGCCCGGCCTGGACCAGCTGGCGCGGGCGCTGGCCGGCGGCGCCGGCGCCCAGGGCCCGGCGTCCGGCCCGACCACCGAGTAGGCGCCCCTAGCGTTCGCTCGCCAGGGCCCAGAGGTGGTGCACCGCGTACGAGCGCCAGGGGGCCCAGGCGGCCGAGAGTCGGGCGGCGGACTTCGGGTCGCCCGGCTGCCCCAGCCTGAGCAGTCCGTGGCGCACCCCGGCGTCGGTCGGCAGGAAGACGTCCGGGTCGGCCAGCGCGCGCATCCGCAGGTAGCCGACGGTCCAGGGTCCGATCCCGCGCAGTGCGAGCAACGCGGCAGCCGCCTGTTCCCGGTCGGTGTCCGGCGTGAGCGGGACGGTGCCGTCGGCGAGCGCCGCGCAGAGAACGCGCAGCGCGTTCTGCCGCGAGAACGGCATCCTGAGATCGGCCGGGTCGGCCTCGGCGAGCGCCCCGGCGGTCGGGAAGAGCACCGACAGCCCACCGCCCGGCCTGCCCGACTCGGCAGCGCCCAACTCGGCGCCGAGCGGCTCACCGTAGCGAGCCGCGAGCCGGGCGGCCAGCGTACGGGCGGCCGCGACGGTGATCTGCTGGCCGAGCACCGCCCGGACCGCCAGCTCGTGCGGATCGACGTGGCCTGGCGAGCGCAGCCCGGGCCGGCGGGCCACGGCCGCACCGAGCACCGGGTCGGCGCCGAGGCCGGCCACCGTGGCACCCGGGTCGGCGTCGAGGTCGAAGAGCGCACGCAACCGCCGCACGGCGTCGGGGAGATCGCGTCGGTCGGCCAGCAGCAGCCGACCCTCCAGCCGGCCGTCCACCCGGCCACCGTCCGCAGCCGAGTCCAGCTCCGCCAGCGCCGCACCGTGCGGCAGCGCGAGCGTGCGGCGGTAGGTCCGCCCGCCGCCCGCCGCGCTCGGCACGACCTCCTCGACGCCCGGTACGGCGCGCACGGCGAGGAAGTCCATCAGGTGTGCGGTGTCGATCGGCCCGCGGTAGTCGAGCCGCACCGCCAGCCAGCCCGGCCGGCCGGCCACCTCCTCGACCTCGATGCCGGCCACCTCCTCGACAACCCCACCACGCCCGTCCCGCACGACCGCCCCGCCTTCCGTTCGGCTACGGCAACCAGCCTGTCACGGCCGGATCCGCCCCTTGCTCTCCTTGCCGCGCTGCGCCCAGAGCTTCTGCCGCTCCTTGGCCAGCCGGGCGTCGGTCCGCGAGGCGATCCACTCGTTCTCGCGCTGCAGCTTGAGATAGCTGTCCATCCGGCGCTGCTGCAGGACGCCGTCCTCGATCGCGGCGAGCACCGCGCAGCCGGGCTCACCGTGGTGCGAGCAGTCGTGGAACCGGCACTCCCGGGCCAGCTCCTCGATCTCGGCGAACGCCTGGGCCAGGCCCTCGCCACCGTAGAGGCCGACGCCGCGCAGGCCGGGCGTGTCGATCAGCACGCCGCCGTCGGGCAGCGGGATCATCTCCCGGGTCGTGGTGGTGTGCCGGCCCTTCTGGTCGCTGTCCCGCGCGGCCTGGACCGCCATCGCCGCGCTGCCGGTCAGCGCGTTGGTGAGGGTGGACTTGCCGGCGCCGGACTGGCCGACCAGCGCGGTGCTGGTGCCCAGACAGGCGTGCAGCACGTCCAGCCCGTCGCCCGTCTCGGCGCTGACCACCACGACGGTGACGCCGGGCGCGGCCCGTTCGACGTCCTCGCGGACGAACTGCGCGTCGTTCACCAGGTCGGCCTTGGTGAGCGCGATCAGCGGCTCGGCGCCGCTCTCCCAGGCGAGCGCGACGAAGCGCTCGACCCGGCCGAGGTCGGGCTCGGCGGCCAGCGAGACGGCGATCAGCACGGTGTCGATGTTGGCGGCCAGCACCTGGCCGTCGGAGCGGTTGCCGGCGCCCTTGCGGATGACGGCGGTACGGCGCGGCAGCAGCGCGGCGATGGTGGGCAGCGGCCCGCCGGGCTGCCCGGCGAGGTCGAGTGCCACCCAGTCGCCGGTGCACGGGTTGGCCGAGGTCTCGGTGCTGCCGACCGGCCGGGTGTCGGCGCGGACGGTTCGCAGCTCGCCGGTCAGCGGGTCGGCGATGACCACGTCGGCCTGGCCGCGGTCGACCCGGGCGAGCCGGCCCGGGACCAGTCCGGCCTCGACGAGCGGGGCGAAGAGCTCGGCGAGCTCGGCGGTCCAGCCGTAGCCGGTCAATGGTGAAACGGTGTCATCAGTGCTGTCAGCAGTGGTGACGGAAGCAGTGGTGACGGAAGCAGCGTTGAACAACGCGGTGAAGCCCTTCGGGAGGATGCACGAATCCCGGGGGCTGAGCGAGTGTCAGCCGGTGGCCGGGAGGAAGAGGGGGGTTCCGGTGCTGCGCGGGGCAGCCGTGAGCGCGACGACAACCATCGGTGGCCCACCTCCTGCTCTTCTTCTCCCGGACCGTACGCATCACGGCCCTGACGTTCGCTTGCGTGCGCAGCCTAGAGCAGCCCCGGCCGCGCGCGCACCTGATTTATTCGCCCGCCGCCCGCTACCACCGGGCGCGCCTACTGCCCGTCCCACGGCGGCCGCGGCGGCTGGCCGGGCAGCGCCGAGTCGACCGGCCCCAGCTGCCCGGGGTAGCGCCCGTCCGAGCCCCACGGCTCCACCGGCCGCTCCGGCTGAGCCGGCTGCCCCGGCTCCGGGACCACGGCGGTCGGGTGGTGGTGCGGCCGCGGGGTGGGCCGGTCGCTGTCCGGCGGCGGCGGGGCCTCGCGCCGGCGCCGGCGCGAACCGGCCAGCCGCCCGCGCAGGTTGGTCGGCGGCAGGATGTCCGCCCAGCGCTCCGGGTACTCCGAGGGCACCACGCCGTCGTCCTCGGCCGCGCCCTCGGCGTCCGCGTCCTCGTCCTCGACGCCCTCGGCCAGGCCGAACGCCCGGGCCCGCAGCGCCCGCTCGGCGGCCCGCCGGGCGGCCGCCTCCCTGACCATCGCGGCCGCGGCCTGCTCGTTGGCCAGATCGTGCTCGGCGCGCGCGTCGGCCGTCTCCACGCTGGGCCAGCGCCGGTCTATGGCGGCGTTCATCGCCGCGCCGATCAGCACCGCGAGCGCCACCACGAAGATCCACAGCAGCACCGCGACCGGCGCGGCCAGCGAGCCGTAGACGCTCGGCCCCTCGACCGAGTGGATCAGGTAGAGCCGGAGCAGCACGCTGCAGATCACCAGCACGCCGAGCGCCACCAGCGCGCCGGGGATGTCCTCGCGCCACGGCGTGCTCGCCGGCACCGCGAGGTGGTAGAGCGTGGTCAGGAAGACGATCAGCAGCAGGATCGCGATCGGCCAGTAGAGCGCGCTGACCAGACCGGCGATGCTCGGCACCGCCGCCACCACCAGCCCGGGGCCCGCCACCAGCAGCGGCATGACCAGCGAGCCGATCAGCAGCGAGCCGATGTAGAGGCCGAGCGACATCGCCCGGGTCTTGACGATCCCGCGCTTGCCGTCCAGCCCGTACATCACGGTGATGGTGTCGATGAAGATGTAGAGCGCCCGGGAGCCGGACCAGAGCGAGAGCAGGAAGCCGATCGAGATCAGGTCGGGGCGGCCGTTCTCGAAGACCTTCTCCAGCAGCGGCCTGACCGTCTGCTGGATCGAGGACGACGAGAGCACGGTGCCGGCCGCCGAGAGGATGTCCTGCTGGAGCTTGTCGATGGTGCCGGCGCCGAGCAGGTCGTCCAGGTAGCCGAGGGTGCCGGCCAGGCAGAGCAGCAGCGGCGGGATCGAGAGCAGCGTGAAGAACGCCGCCTCCGCCGCGAGCCCGGTCACCCGGTACTCGACGCAGGTGTTGGTGGTGTCCTTGATCAGCGCCCAGGCGGTGGTACGCCAGCTCGAACGCCGGACCGCCCGACGGGCGCCCTTGCCGCGCCGTCGCGACGGCCGCTCCGACGCCGGGGCCGGGGCGCCCGCTCTGTTCGTCTCACCTGGTGGCTGCACATGCATACGGTATCGGGCGGCCCGCATGGCCTCGCGGCACGCACCGTCCCCGGGTGCCGCAGGCTGGCCACCCGCGCTGAGGTCTCAGGATTCGGAACAATCCGGTCCACATCCTGGACGACAGTGGACCGGGGCTCGCCCGGCGTGCGAATCTCTTGCCATGCCTAGCGCCGGAACCACCCTGGTAGGTCGACTCCACGTCGATCTCCTTCGCGTGTCCAGCGCCATCTGTCCGGTGATCTGAGAGCTCCACCCAAAGCCCGCCCACCGCACCGGCGCCACCCGCCCACATCCCCGCCGCAGCGGATGGGCGGGCGCCCTTGGGCCGAGATCACCGCGTTCCGCCACCTGCCGCATCACCGCAGGTCGGAGCAGGTGAAGCCCGGGGATACCGCTCATCCCGCAGCAGATCCACCTGCCCGTAAGGACCCACCATGGCCACCACCTCCGACTCGGTCGAGCCCCAGTCCGCCGACGCGCCCGCGCGCCGCGCTGCCGCCGCCCGCAAGGTGACCCGTCACCGCGGCGAGGGCCAGTGGGGCATGGGGCACTTCACTCCGCTGAACCCCAACGAGCAGTTCAAGAAGGACGACGACGGTCTCAACGTGCGGACACGCATTGAGACGATCTACGCGAAGCAGGGCTTCGACTCGATCGACCCGTCGGATCTGCGCGGCCGGATGCGCTGGTGGGGGCTGTACACCCAGCGCAAGGAGGGCATCGACGGCGGCAAGACCGCGATCCTGGACCCGCACGAGCTGGACGCCGAGTACTTCATGCTGCGGGTCCGGATCGACGGCGGCCGGCTGACGGTGGCCCAGCTGGCGGCGATCGCCGAGGTCTCCCAGACCTACGCGCGCGGCACCGCGGACCTGACCGACCGCCAGAACGTGCAGTACCACTGGATCCGGATCGAGGACGTGCCCGCGATCTGGCAGAAGCTGGAGGCCGTCGGCCTCTCCACCACCGAGGCCTGCGGCGACACGCCGCGCGTCATCCTCGGCTCCCCGGTGGCCGGCGTCGCCGAGGACGAGATCATCGACGGCACCCCCGCCATCGAGGAGATCCAGCGCCGCTTCATCGGCAACCCGGACTTCTCCAACCTGCCGCGCAAGTTCAAGTCGGCGGTCTCCGGCTCGCCGCAGCTGGACGTCGCGCACGAGATCAACGACATCTCCTTCGTCGGCGTGGTGCACCCCGTGCACGGCCCGGGCTTCGACCTGTGGGTCGGCGGCGGCCTGTCCACCAACCCGAAGCTCGGCGTGCGGCTGGGCGCCTGGGTCCCGCTGGACGAGGTCGCGGACGTCTACGGCGGCGTGATCGGCATCTTCCGCGACTACGGCTACCGCCGGCTGCGCAACCGGGCCCGGTTGAAGTTCCTGGTCGCCGACTGGGGCGTGGAGAAGTTCCGCCAGGTGCTGGAGGACGAGTACCTCAAGTACCAGCTGATCGACGGCCCGGCGCCCGAGCAGCCGACCGGCGTCTGGCGCGACCACGTCGGCGTGCACCGCCAGCGCGACGGCAACTACTACGTCGGGTTCGCGCCGCGGGTCGGCCGGGTGGACGGCTCGCTGCTCGGCAAGGTCGCCGCGCTGGCCGCCGAGCACGGCTCGGACCGGCTGCGGACCACCGCCGAGCAGAAGATGCTGGTGCTGGACGTGCCCGAGGAGCGGGTCGAGTCGCTGGTGGCCGGTCTGGAGGCGCTGGACCTGCGGGTCACCCCGTCCCCGTTCCGCCGCGGCACGATGGCCTGCACCGGCATCGAGTACTGCAAGCTCGCGATCGTCGAGACGAAGGAGCGCGGGCGCACCCTGATCGACGAGCTGGAGCAGCGGCTGCCGGACTTCGCCGAGCCGCTGACCATCAACATCAACGGCTGCCCGAACGCCTGCGCCCGGATCCAGGTCGCGGACATCGGTCTCAAGGGCCAGCTGGTGACCGACGAGAACGGCGAGCAGGTCGAGGGCTACCAGGTCCACCTGGGCGGCGCGCTCGGCCTGGAGGCCGGCTTCGGCCGCAAGGTCCGCGGCCTCAAGGTCACCAAGGACGGCCTGCCGGACTACGTCGAGCGCGTGCTGACCCGGTTCCAGGCCGACCGCCAGGACGGCGAGCGGTTCGCCCAGTGGGCGGCCCGCGCCGACGAGGGGCAGCTCTCGTGACGGCGCCGATCACTGCGCTGACCTGCGCAAAGCGCGTGGTGTTCGGTCAAGCGACCGCTGAGCGCAACGAGGTGTCCACATGAGCGAACGCGCTGCCCCGTTCTATTGCCCTTACTGCGGTGACGAGGACCTTCGCCCCTCCGAGGAGGGCGGTCATGGTGCGTGGGAATGCGTGTCCTGCCGGCGCGCTTTCCAGGTGAAGTTCCTCGGACTGCTGTCAGCGACGAACGGGGGGACCAAGGATGAGCACGGCCACTGATCTGGAGGCGCTGGCCATCGCGGCCGGGCGCGACCTGGAGGAGGCCTCCGCGCAGGAGGTGCTGCAGTGGGCGGCCGAGACCTTCGGCCGCAAGTTCTGCGTCACCTCCTCGATGGAGGACGCGGTGGTCGCCCACCTGGCGTCGACCGCGCTGCCCGGCGTGGACGTGGTCTTCCTGGACACCGGCTACCACTTCCCGGAGACCATCGGCACCCGGGACGCGGTCGCCGCGACCATGCCGGTCAACGTGATCACGCTGACGCCGCGCCAGAGCGTGGCCGAGCAGGACGCCGAGTACGGGCCGAACCTGCACGACCGCGACCCCGACCTGTGCTGCTCGCTGCGCAAGGTCGAGCCGCTGCAGCGCGGGCTGCTGGCGTACGACGCGTGGGCGACGGGCCTGCGCCGGGACGAGTCGCCGAGCCGGGCGAACACCCCGGTGGTGGCCTGGGACGCCAAGCGCCGCAAGGTGAAGATCGCGCCGATCGCCCGCTGGACCCAGGCCGACGTGGACGCCTACGTCCAGGCCAACGGGGTGCTGCTCAACCCGCTGCTGTGGGAGGGCTACACCTCGGTCGGCTGCTCGCCGCTCTCCTGCACCCGCAAGCCGGGCGAGGGCGAGGACGGCCGGGACGGCCGCTGGGCCGGCTCGGGCAAGACCGAGTGCGGCATCCACCTCTGACACCTGGTTTCACCAGCTCCATCTCCAACCGCACCACCCCACCGAGGCTTTGGGAGAACTGACGTGACGACAGCCGACACCCCGGTCGCCGAGGACGCCGCAGAGGCGGCCCTCGCGGCCGCCCCCTGCGAGCGTGGCGCCACGGTGTGGCTGACCGGGCTGCCGAGCGCGGGCAAGACCACGCTCGCCTTCGCGCTGGCCGAGCGGCTGACCGCCGACGGCCACAAGGTCGAGGTGCTGGACGGGGACGAGATCCGCGAGTTCCTCTCCAAGGGCCTCGGCTTCAGCCGCGAGGACCGCCACACCAACGTGACCCGGATCGGCTTCGTCGCCGAGAAGCTCGCCTCCAACGGCGTCAAGGTGCTCGCCCCGGTGATCGCCCCCTACGCCGACTCCCGGGCCGCGGTCCGCGAGCGGCACGCCGCCGAGGGCACCGAGTTCCTGGAGATCCACGTGGCCACCCCGGTCGAGCTCTGCTCGGAGCGGGACGTCAAGGGCCTGTACGCGAAGCAGGCGGCCGGTGAGCTCTCCGGCCTGACCGGGGTCGACGACCCGTACGAGGCACCGGAGAGCCCGGAGCTGCGCATCCAGACCCAGGGCCGCTCGGTGACCGAGTCCGCCGCCGAACTGCACGCCTTCCTGACCGAGAGGGGCCTCGCGTGAGCACCGCGACCGACATCCAGGCGATCACCCGGGACCCGAACAACCCTGGTGGGCCTTTCACCCTCTCGCACCTCGACGTCCTCGAGGCGGAGTCGGTGCACATCTTCCGCGAGGTGGCGGGCGAGTTCGAGCGGCCGGTGATCCTCTTCTCCGGCGGCAAGGACTCGATCGTCATGCTGCACCTGGCGCTGAAGGCGTTCGCGCCCGCGCCGATCCCGTTCTCGCTGCTGCACGTGGACACCGGGCACAACTTCCCCGAGGTCATCGAGTACCGCGACCGGGTGGTGGCCGAGCACGGCCTGCGCCTGCACGTCGCCTCCGTCCAGCAGTTCATCGACGAGGGCCGGCTGCGCGAGCGCCCGGACGGCACCCGCAACCCGCTGCAGACCGTCCCGCTGCTGGACGCGATCGAGAGCAACAAGTTCGACGCGGTCTTCGGCGGCGGCCGGCGCGACGAGGAGAAGGCCCGCGCGAAGGAGCGGGTGTTCTCGCTGCGCGACGAGTTCGGCGCCTGGGACCCGCGCCGCCAGCGCCCCGAGCTCTGGTCGCTCTACAACGGCCGGCACGCGGTGGGCGAGCACGTGCGGGTCTTCCCGCTCTCCAACTGGACCGAGCTGGACGTCTGGCAGTACATCGAGCGGGAGGGCATCGAGCTCCCGGAGATCTACTACGCGCACGAGCGCGACGTCTTCGCCCGGGACGGCATGTGGCTGACCGCCGGCGACTGGGGCGGCCCGAAGGAGGGCGAGACGGTGCAGCGGCGGCTGATCCGCTACCGCACGGTCGGCGACATGTCCTGCACCGGCGCCGTGGACTCCGACGCGGCGACGATCGCCGACGTGATCACCGAGATCGCCGCCAGCCGGCTCACCGAACGCGGGGCCACCCGGGCCGACGACAAGCTCTCCGAGGCCGCCATGGAAGACCGCAAGCGCGAGGGGTACTTCTAAGCATGTCCAGCACCATCGAAACCCAGGCCCTGAACGCCACCTCGCTGCTGCGCTTCGCCACCGCCGGCTCGGTCGACGACGGCAAGTCCACGCTGGTCGGCCGGCTGCTGCACGACTCCAAGTCGGTGCTGGCCGACCAGCTGGAGGCCGTCGAGCACGCCTCCCGCCGGCGCGGCCAGGAGGCGCCCGACCTGGCGCTGCTGACCGACGGCCTGCGGGCCGAGCGCGAGCAGGGCATCACGATCGACGTCGCCTACCGCTACTTCGCCACCGCCCGGCGCCGGTTCATCCTGGCCGACACGCCCGGCCACGTGCAGTACACCCGCAACATGGTCACCGGCGCCTCGACCGCCGAGCTCGCCGTCGTCCTCGTCGACGCCCGCAACGGCGTGGTCGAGCAGACCCGCCGGCACGCCGCGGTCGCCGCGCTGCTGCGGGTGCCGCACGTGGTCCTCGCGGTCAACAAGATGGACCTGGTCGAGTACGCCGAGCCGGTCTTCGCGAAGATCGCCGCCGAGTTCACCGCCTACGCCGCCTCGCTCGGGGTCACCGACATCGTCTCGGTCCCGATCTCGGCGCTGGCCGGGGACAACGTCGTCGAGCCGTCCGCGCGGATGGACTGGTACGGCGGTCCGACCCTGCTGGAGCACCTGGAGACGGTCGCGGTCGACAGCGACCCGAGCGAGCAGCCGGCCCGGTTCCCGGTCCAGTACGTGATCCGCCCGCAGAGCGCCGAACACCCCGACTACCGCGGCTACGCGGGCCAGTTGGCCTCCGGAGTGCTGCGCACCGGCGACGCCGTCACGGTGCTGCCCTCGGGCCGCACCACCACCATCGCCGGCATCGACGCCCTGGGCGTCGAGACCGAGGTCGCCTGGGCGCCGCAGTCCGTCACCGTGCGCCTGGCCGAGGACATCGACGTCTCGCGCGGCGACCTGATCGCGGCGGGCCCGGCGCCGGTGCCCACCAAGGACGTCGAGGCGACCGTGTGCCACCTGCACGAGCGCCCGCTGCGCGCCGGCGACAAGGTGCTGCTCAAGCACACCACGCGGACCGTGCGGGCACTGGTCAAGGCGATCTCCTACAAGATCGACATCGACACGCTCGAACAGCGCGCCGAGGCCCAGGAGCTGAACGTCAACGACATCGGCCACGTGGTGCTGCGCACTGCCGAGCCGCTGGCCCTGGACGACTACACCGCCAACCGCCGCACCGGGTCGTTCCTGCTGATCGACCCGGCCGACGGCACCACGCTCACCGCCGGCATGGCGGGCGAGGCGTTCGACGGCGCCCTCGGGGCGCCCGCGGAGCAGCAGGACGGGGAGGACTGGGTCTGATGTCCGGCGAGGCGTTCTCCGGCATGGACAAGGAAGGCGGCCGCATCGGCAGCGGCGTCCGTGGCAGCGGCCAGGGCGGCATCGGCCGATGTGCGTGCGGACGGAGCTGCTGAAGCTCCGTCACCGGGATCAACCGCCGCCCGAACCGCTGCGACCACCACAGCAGCACGCACAACCGGGACGGCACCCGGCCTGCCGGCACCACAGCACCGCGCACCCCCTCTCCTCGACTCCGTTCCAGCGAAGGACGCCTCCCATGGCCACCACCCCGGCACACCCGCATAGCCACTCCCGCCCGAACGCCGGGCGCACCAGACGCGTCGCCGTCGCCGGCGCCGCCGGCCTGACCGCCGTCGCGCTGCTCACCGCCTGCGGCGGCTACGGCTCGAAGGCGACCACGGCGAACGCCGCCCCGGCGGCCGTCACCTCGGCCGGTGCGCCGAAGCTCTCCGCCGACTCGGTGAAGATCGGCTACTTCGCCAACCTGACGCACGGCACCCCGCTGGTCGGGATCCAGGAGGGCCTGTTCCAGAAGGAGCTGGGCGCCACCCAGATCAAGCCGCAGATCTTCAACGCCGGCCCGGCCGAGATCGAGGCGCTGAACGCCGGCTCGATCGACATCGGCTGGATCGGCCCCTCACCGGCGATCAACGGCTACGTGCAGTCCAAGAGCCAGGCGCTGCGGATCATCAGCGGCTCCGCCTCCGGCGGCGTCGAGCTGGTCGTCAACCCGAACAAGATCAAGACCCTGGACGACCTCAAGGGCAAGAAGATCGCCACCCCGCAGCTCGGCAACACCCAGGACGTCGCCCTGCTCAACTACCTGGCGACCAAGGGCTACAAGGAGGACCCGCAGTCCGGCGCGGGTGACGTCTCGGTGGTCCGCACCGACAACAAGGTCACCCCGGACGCGTACTCCTCCGGCTCCATCGACGGTGCCTGGGTGCCCGAGCCCACCGCCTCCACGCTGGTGGCCAAGGGCGCGAAGGTCCTGCTCGACGAGAAGGACCTCTGGCCGAACCGGCAGTTCGTGATCACCAACGTGATCGTCTCGCAGAAGTTCCTCAAGGCCCACCCGGACGTGGTGAAGGCCGTGCTGCGCGGCTCGGTGAACACCAACGCGTTCATCAAGGCCAACCCGGCCAAGGCCGAGCAGGACGCGAACGACGCGATCAAGGCGGCCGGCGGCAACGCCCTGCCGGCGAACATCCTCGACCCGGCCTGGAAGAGCATCGACTTCCTGGACGACCCGCTGGCCGGCACGCTCCAGGCCGAGGCCGACCACGCCGTCACCGCGGGCCTGCTGAAGAAGCCCGACATCAGCGGCATCTACGACCTGGTGCCGCTGAACGAGGTGCTCACCGCGGCCGGAAAGCCGACGGTCGCCGACAGCGGCCTCGGCGCCACCTCCTGACGGACCACCAGCTCCGGTGTCCGCCCCCGCCCCGTCCCGGTCGATGCCCAGTCACGGGGCCGGGGCGGGGGCGGACACCGGCCCTCACCCCGGCCCCGACCCCGACCAGACTTCGCTCCACCCCACTTCACGCCAGGAGGTGCCCGCAATGAGCACGGCACTGAGCATCCCGAACGACGTCTCCGCCGTCACGACGCCGGCCGGCCCGCCCGCCGTCCGGATCACCAACGTGCACAAGTCCTTCGGCCGTCCGGGCGCCGCGACCGCGGTGCTGGACGACATCTCCCTCGACGTCGCGCCCGGCGAGTTCCTCTGCCTGCTCGGCGCCTCCGGCTGCGGCAAGTCCACCCTGCTCAACCTGGTCGCCGGCCTGGACCAGCCGACCGCCGGCACGATCGAGGTGCCCGGCGGGCGCCCCGCGCTGATGTTCCAGGAGCACGCGCTGTTCCCCTGGCTGACCGCCGGGAAGAACATCGAGCTCGCGCTGCGGCTGAACGGCGTGCCACGCGCCGAGCGCCGGCCCGAGGCCGAACGGCTGCTGGAGCTGGTCCGGCTCGGCGGCTCGTACGGCAAGCGGGTGCACGAGCTCTCCGGCGGCATGCGCCAGCGCGTCGCGATGGCCCGCGCACTCGCCCAGGGCAGCAGCGTGCTGCTGATGGACGAGCCGTTCGCCGCGCTCGACGCGATCACCCGCGACGTGCTGCACGAGGAGATCACCCGGATCTGGCAGGAGCGGCAGCTGACCGTCCTGTTCGTCACCCACAACGTGCGCGAGGCGGTCCGGCTCGCCCAGCGGGTGGTGCTGCTCTCCTCGCGGCCCGGCCGGGTCGCCAAGCAGTGGCGGATCGACCTGCCGCAGCCGCGCCGCATCGAGTCCGCCTGCGTCGCGGACCTGTCCGTCGAGATCACCGAAGACCTGCGTGGGGAGATCCGCCGCCATGGCCAGCACTGAGACCACCCCCGCCACCGAGGCCGAGGACGCCGCTTCGACCGAGGTCGCCGCGGCGACCGACGCGGCGACCGAGCACGAGCACGAGCCGAACGACCTGGCCGGCGTCGAAGCCGGGCTGGACGCGCTGGACGCCGTCCAGATCCAGCGCACGCCGTTCACCCAGGTGCTGCGCGAGAAGGTGCTGCCGCCGCTGCTCGGCGTGCTGCTGGTGCTCGCGCTCTGGCAGGTCACGTACAGCCTGCACGTGACCGCCTCCTACAAGCTGCCCAGCCCGCTGGACGTCTGGCACTCACTGCTCGACCTCTGGTACCAGGGCACGCTCTTCTCGATCATCTGGACCAGCGTCTGGCGCGGCATCTCCGGGTTCCTGGCCGCCGTCGTGATCGGCACCCCGATCGGCCTGGTGGTGGCCCGCTCCAAGTTCGTCCGGGCGGCCGTCGGGCCGGTGCTCTCCGGCCTGCAGTCGCTGCCCTCGGTCGCCTGGGTGCCGGCCACGGTGATCTGGCTGGGCATCAACGACCAGGCGATGTACGCGGTGATCCTGCTCGGCGCCGTCCCGTCCATCGCGAACGGCCTGATCGCCGGCATCGACCAGGTGCCGCCGCTGTTCCTGCGGGCCGGGCGCACGCTCGGTGCTCGCGGGCTGAGCGGCGCCCGGCACATCCTGCTGCCGGCCGCGCTGCCCGGCTACCTGGCCGGCCTCAAGCAGGGCTGGGCGTTCTCCTGGCGCTCGCTGATGGCCGCCGAGCTGATCGCCAGCTCCCCCGACCTCGGTGTCGGCCTGGGCCGCTTCCTGGAGAACCAGCGGGACTCCAACGACATGGCGGGCGTGCTGCTCGGCATCATCCTGATCCTGGTCGTCGGCGTGGCGATCGACCTGCTCGTCTTCTCCCCGATCGAGCGCCGCGTGCTGCGCAGCCGCGGCCTGCTCCAGGCCGCCCGCTAGACCCCTCCCCCACGCTGCACCACCCGTTCGAACGCTCGACCTACCCCGACGGAGCCCGCGATGACCCTGTTGCTGATCGCCCACGGCAGCCGCGACCCACGCCACGCCCGGACGGTCGACGCGCTGGTGCGGGAGGTGCGCGCGCTGCGGCCGGGCCTGGAGGTCGCCACCGCCTACCTGGACCACTGCGCGCCACGCATCCCGCAGGTCGCCGGGCGGCTCGCGGGGACGGACGCGGTCGCCGTCCCGCTGCTGCTGAACCGGGCCTTCCACGCCAAGCACGACATCCCCGCCGCACTGCGCTCGGCCGGCAGCACACTGCCGGTGGCCGAGGTCCTGGGCCCCGATCCGCTGCTGCTGCGCGCACTCGAACGGCGGCTCGCCGAGGCCGGTCTCGCCGTCGGCTCGGCCGCCGTCCGGGCCCGCACCGGCGTGGTGCTCGCGGCGGCCGGCTCCAGCGACCCGGCCGCCGACGCCGCGACCCGGGCGCTGGCCGCCGACTGGCAGCGCACCCGCGGCTGGGGCGCGGTGACGGTCGGCTACGCTTCGGCCGCCGGTCCCCGAGTCCCGGACGCGCTCGGCGAGCTGCGCGCCCGCGGCCTGGCCCGCACCGCGGTCGCGCCCTACCTGCTCGCCCCCGGCGTGCTGCCGGACCGGATCGCCGACGCCGCCGAGCAGGCCGGGGCCGACGTGCTCGCCGAGGTGCTCGGCGCAAGCCCCGAGCTCGCGCGCCTGCTGCTTCGCCGCTACGACCAGGCCCGTGCCACCGCGTGGAGTGTCACCAGCGCCGCAGCGTGAACTGGTCGCTCGGGTGGCCGGTGAAGAGCAGGTCCAGCCGCCCGGAGAGGACGTACAGCGACCCGTCGGGCCCGCGGGTCACCGCGGTCGGCACCGGGTCCAGCGAAGGCGTGATCACCTGAGTGGCCGTCAGCCAGTCGTCGGTGGAGCGCAGTTCGACCAGCTG
The DNA here is from genome assembly GCF_057158765.1 of Kitasatospora sp. NEAU-69. Taxonomy (NCBI): domain Bacteria; kingdom Bacillati; phylum Actinomycetota; class Actinomycetes; order Kitasatosporales; family Streptomycetaceae; genus Kitasatospora; species Kitasatospora sp. NEAU-69. Next base: position 172,722 of record NZ_JBWXUE010000013.1, on the reverse strand, counting down.
GTCCAGGTTGCCGGCGATCTGGTTGGTCACTCCGGCCAGCGCCCCGCGGCCACGGGCGTGCAGCCCGTCCAGGCCGACCAGCGTCCCCGCGCCGGACATCGCCACCTGCCGCACCTCGCCGGGGCGCTCCAGCGAGAGCCGCCACAGCGTGCCGCCGCAGTCGTGGCCGACGACCAGGTGGCGGCCCTGGCGCACGATGCCGTTCAGCGCGGTGTCCCCCGGGTCGCTCGGCCCCGAGCCCAGCCGGGCGTCCCGGACGAAGACCTCGGCCCGGCCGTCGAGGCCGACCCGGTAGACCACCGGCGCGTACGAGTCGGTGACGTAGGCGGCGCCGTCCCGGTCGAGCGCGACGTCGTTGGCGAAGTGCAGTGCGCCGTCGCCGAGCACGGCGGCCAGGTCCGTGTACCAGATCCGCCGACCGGTGCTCAGGTCGTAGCACCCCAGGCCGGCCACCCTGCCCTTGGTCGCCGGTGTGGCCCGGTCGGCCTTGCCGGACGCCGCGTTGCAGACCAGCACGCGGCGGCGGGCCGCGTCCACGTGGATGCCGGTGGTGGAGACGAGCACCGCCGGGTCCTCGACCAGGGTGTGCGCGACGCCGTCCGGCCCGACCCGGGAGACCGTGCCGTGCGTCATCGAGCCGACCACGAAACAGTGGTGGAGCGGATCCCAGCTCGCCGACTCCGGGTGCAGGGTCGTGCCGTGGCCGCTGAGCAGCGCCGGGTAGCGGCCGCCGCGCCCGGTGCCCGCGGCTGCGGCCGGCCGGGCCGCGGTGATGGTGAGCAGGCCGGCGGCCGCGACCGCCCCGAGCAGCGCCCGGCGGCCGGGCCGGGCCGGCTGCGGCCGGACAGTGTGGTGCTCCGTCATGACTTCCCCCGTTGCCGATGATCATCCAAGGCCACCAGCGTGGCAGCCCGGCGGCCCGCGCTGCCAGCGCGCTGCCCCTTCGGGCACCCGGTCTGCCCGTGGGTACCGGGACCGGCAACAGCAGGGGCCCGCACGCCGGTTCGGCGTGCGGGCCCCTCAAGGCTGTTGGAGCGTCAGACTGTTGGAACGTCAGGCTGTTCGAGCGCCGCTCAGTGCGCCGCGCGGCGCTGGCGGCCGGTGCCGTAGTTGCCGCCGGACTTCGAGCCGCTGCCGGGCTTCGAGCCCGAGCTGGCCTTGCCGATGAAGCCGGCCGCGGTGCGCGAACCGCCACCGGTGCCCTGACCGGTGCCGGTGGTGCCCATCCGCTGCTTGGGGCGGCGGCGCTTCGGGTTGCCGTTGATGTCCACGTCGGCCGGGCGGCTGGAGCGCGGGGCCTTCGGGCGGCGGTTGCTGGTGCTGGTGCCGGCGGTGGCACCGGCGGTCTCGCTGACCGGCGGGGCCAGCGTGACCGCGACACCCGACGGGGTGCGGGCGCCGGTGATCCGGGACAGCTCGGCGTCGCCCGGCCGCACCTTGGTGGTGGTCGGGCGGATCGCCGCGGCGGTCATCAGCTTGGACATGTCCCGGCGCTGCTCGGGCAGCACCAGGGTCACCACGGTGCCCGACTCGCCGGCCCGGGCGGTGCGACCGCCGCGGTGCAGGTAGTCCTTGTGGTCGATCGGCGGGTCCACGTTGACGACCAGGTCGAGGCCGTCGATGTGGATGCCGCGGGCGGCGACGTTCGTCGCGATCAGCGCGGTGACGTGCCCGTCACGGAACTGGTCGAGCGTGCGGTTGCGCTGCGGCTGGGACTTGCCGCCGTGCAGCGCGGCGGCCTTGACGCCACTGGCCAGCAGCTGCTTGGCGAGCCGGTCGGCGCCGTGCTTGGTGTGCACGAACATGATCACCCGGCCCTCGCGGGAGGCGATGTGCGCGGTCGCGGACGCCTTGTCGGCGGCCTCGACCTGGAGCACGTGGTGCTCCATCGTCGTCACCGCGCCGGCCGACGGGTCCACCGAATGAGTGACCGGGTCGGTCAGGAAGCGCTGGACCAGGCGGTCGATGTTCTTGTCCAGGGTGGCGGAGAAGAGCATCCGCTGCCCACCCTCGGCGACCTGCTCCAGCAGCTTGGTGACCTGCGGCAGGAAGCCCATGTCGGCCATCTGGTCGGCCTCGTCGAGCACGGTGATCTGCACCGAGTCCAGCCGGACGTCCTGGCGGTTGATCAGGTCGTCGAGGCGGCCCGGGGTCGCCACCAGCACCTCGGCGCCGCGGCGCAGCGCGTTGGCCTGGCGGGTGATCGACATGCCGCCGACCACGGTCGCGATCCGCAGGTTGACCGAGGTCGCGTACGGCGTCAGCGCGTCGGTGACCTGCTGGGCCAGCTCGCGGGTGGGCACCAGCACCAGGGCCAGCGGCTTGCGGGCGTCGGCGCGCTGGCCGGTCGTGCGGGCCAGCACCGAGAGGCCGAAGGCGAGCGTCTTGCCGGAGCCGGTGCGGCCGCGGCCGAGCACGTCGCGCCCGGCCAGCGAGTCGGGCAGGGTGGCCGACTGGATCGGGAACGGCTCGGTGACGCCCTCACGGGTGAGCGCGGAGAGCAGCGCCTTGGGCATCTCCAGCTCGGCGAAGGTCGCGGCCGGCGGGCGGGCGGGGGTGCCGGTCACCACGGTGAAGTCGGCGGGCTCGGCGGTGCGGGCCCGGCCGGCGCCGCGGCTGCGGCCCTGGCTCTGGCCCTGGGTGCGCAGTCCGCCCGAGCTGCGGCCGGAACGCGCCTGCGCGTCGCTGAATCCGCCGGAGCTGCTGCCGGTGCCCTGCGGGCGGGGGCGGCTGCGTCCGGTGGTGCGGCGTGCCTGATCAGTCATACGGTGTTGCTCCGTCCTGAGCGGTCACCCGAGCTGGGTGACCCAGTGGGTCGGCCGTCAGTCAGGAGTGGAGAGTGCGCCGCCCCGGCCGTTCGGCGGCATGAGCGAAGGCCCGCACCGTGCGGTACGGGCCTTCGCGTGCGTCAAGCGCAGTTCAGCAGTATGCCGAACGTCAGCCGATGACGCTGATGTTCTCGGCCTGCGGGCCCTTCTGGCCCTGCGTGACGTCGAACTCGACCTTCTGGCCCTCGATCAGCTCACGGAAGCCCTGAGCCGCGATGTTCGAGTAGTGGGCGAAGACGTCAGCGCCGCCACCGTCCTGCTCGATGAAGCCGAAGCCCTTTTCGCTGTTGAACCACTTCACGGTGCCGGTAGCCATAACCGTCTCCTCAAAATACTGGGGCATGAAGACCACACCTCGTGGACCTCAAGTAGCCGCGATCCCCATCCGGAGATGACACCGGACAAAACAAATGCGCCTGTTGGTTGGTACCAGCAGGCGCACACAAACGTTCATGGGAACCAAAACTGCAACTGACATCGACTGTAGCACGGGGCGAGCGAAATGATCGGACAATTTTCCTAGCATCTCGGCGACCGGGCGACCCAGGCGCGCTGGACGGTCAGCCGAACGGCCCTGAGCTGGGCCGTTCGTACCCACCCGGTTGCCGCCGGGTGCCGGGCGGACGCCGGCTGAACGCTGCCGCCCGGGGCCGGACGCAGCCGGGCCAGCCCCGGGGAGATCCCGGAGCCGGCCCAGTCGGTGCGACAAACGTTCGGTACTACAGCAGGTCGGACGGCTCAGTGACGCCCGGCCGGCTCGCTGTCCTCCTCGGCGCGGTAGCCACGGACCACCTCGAGCGAGGGGGTGCCGTGCGCCGTCGCCTGCTGGCGGCCCGGCCACCAGGCCGCCCGGCCGAGCAGCGCGGTCAGCGCGGGGGTGAAGAACATCGCCATCACGAAGGCCGAGACCACGATGCCGAAGGCCACCGAGAAGCCGATCTCACTGAACAGCGTGTTCCCGGCGAGGCACATGGTGGCGAAGGTCGCCGCCAGGATGCCGCCGGCCGCGGCGACGGTCGGGCCACCGTGGCGCAGCGCCATGCTCGCCGCCTCACGCGGGCTGCGGCCCTCCTGGGCCTCCTCGCGCAGTCGGGCGATCATCAGGATGTTGTAGTCGGTGCCGATCGCCACCACGAAGAGGTAGATGAACATCGGCAGCATGAACATCAGGCCGGGCTCCCCCTTCATGTTCTGGAACACGAGGGTGGTGGCGCCGAGCGTGGCGCCGAAGCCGAGGCCGACGGCCGCCATCAGGTACCACGGGGCGACGGCGCTGCGCAGCAGCAGGCCGAGGATGACCATGATCAGCAGCGCCGCGATCGGGAAGACCAGCGAGTAGTCGTGGGACATCGCGGTGTCGATGTCCTTGTAGATGGCCGACATGCCACCCACATAGACCTCGCTGCCCTGCGGCGCCTGGCTGTGCGCGACCGACCGCAGCTTGCCGATCGTGTCGATCGCCTTGTTCGAGGCCGGGTCGTCCTTGAGCGTCACCGAGAAGTCGGCGGTCGTGCCGTCCTGGCTCAGCTTCGGCTGCGGGGCGACCGAGGAGACGCCGTCCACATGGCCGAGCGCCTGGATGTAGGCCGGGAACCCGGCCTTGTCCAGCGGCGCACCGTTCCCGGAGGTGACGTAGACGTCGGCCGGCTCGGCCGCGCCGGCCGAGAAGGCCGTGGCCAGCGTGTCCTGGACGACCATCGACTCCTTGGTCTTCGGCATCGAGCTGGAGGCCAGGTCGAAGGTGCCCTTGTAGCCGGTGGCGCCGAGCGCGAGCACGACCAGGATCAGACCGGAGACGGCCGCGACCATGCCCGGACGGCGCTGCACCATGCCGCCGAGCGCGGCGAACTTCGCGCCCTTCGGCTCGTGCCGCCAGCGGGTGGCCGGCTGCACGGTCTTGCTGCGCAGCACGAACTTGCGGAAGGCGTAGATGACGCCCTTCTCCCAGAACAGCACCCGCTCGGGGATCAGCGAGAGCACCGCCGGGACCAGCGTCACCGAGGCGACGGCCGTGACGGCCACCGCGATCGCCAGCGAGGGGCCCATCGCCTTGAACATGCCGAGGCTGGAGAGCACCAGCACGCTGAACGCCACGATCACCGCGCCGGCCGCGGAGCTGATCGCCTCGCCGACCCGGCCGACCGCGTTGGTCATCGCCTCCTTGCGCTCGTCACCGGCGCGCAGTCGCTCGCGGTAGCGGAACATCAGGAAGAGGAAGTAGTCGGTACCGACGCCGAAGAGCACGACGATCAGGATCGCCGAGACCGAACTGTCCGCCTTGAGCCCGAACGCCTTGCTGGCGTCCGCGATCAGGCCGTTGGCGACCGAGGAGAAGACGCCGATCATCAGCACCGGCAGCAGCGCGATGATCGGGCTGCGGAAGATCAGGAAGAGCGTCAGCAGGATGATGACGACGGTGCCGACACCGATCAGCACGTTGGCCAGCTTGGAGGAGTCCTGCTGGTCGAGGTTCTGCGCGGCCTGACCGCCGACCTGCACCTTGAGGTTGGTGCCGGCCGCGAGCGACTTGCCGTCGTCACGCAGCTTCTTGGCCGTGTCGGCCGTCTCGGTGCCCTGCTTCGGGGCGTCCTTGTCGAAGCCGATCATGGACAGCGCGTACTTGCCGTCCTTGGAGGTCGTCTTGTCGCCGACCGGGACGATCGTCTGCACGTACTTGATGTGCTCGGCCGTCAGCCCGTCGGTGACCTTCTTCATCGCGGCCTGGTCGGCGGCGTCGAGCTTGCCACCGTCGGTCCGCTCGAACAGGATCATCGCCGAGGGCGTGAAGTTCGCCGGGAACGCCTTCTGCTGCACGTCCATCGCGTGGATGGACTCGTAGCTCTTGGGCAGGAAGGAGCTCTCGTCGGTCTGCGCGGTGAGCTTCGGCGCGGTGGCGATGATCGCAACGGCGGCGACCACCCAGGCGAGTATCACCCACCAGGAACGCCTGACGACGAAGTGTCCGATTCGGTGGAACATGCTCTTGATGCCTCCTGGCATGGTTCACCGCAGCCCTTGGGGACGGGTAGCCGGGCGACGGCTGAGCCGGCCTCGGCCTCGAAGAGACTTAGCCGGTCGGCAGGTAAGTACGGGAAGCAGCATCATACGAGAACTTACTAGCCGACCGGCAAGTGGGTTTACCCACAGGTCACCGGCAGGCCCCTCGCACTGGGTGCCCCCTCGGGGACGTTCGACGACCCCGAACCATCCTGACCCGTCGATGGGCTGGTTCACCTCGTACTCCGGGTGGAGATCCCTCCGCCCTAGGGTGGACTTCTCGCGGTACCCAGGCAGGAGAAGAGACCAGGGATGACCCTGGGGAAAACCCCACCCCGACCCTGGGGCCAGGGCCAGGGTCGGCTCACCCGCTGGCCGGATTACCGGCCAAGTGTGGTTTCCCTAGTGTCAGTTGCGAGCCCGGAACCATCGCCCGGGCACTTCGCGAAGCGGCCCGCAGCGCCGCTCCTCCCGGGGGAGACTCCCGTGTCATCCACGCCACGCCCGACCAGGCGACGCCCACAACGCTCCAGGCCGCAACGCTCCAGTCAGGGACTAGCCGCCGTCATGGGGGCCTGGAGCGCCAGGCACCGCAAGACGGCGGTCTTCGGCTGGCTGGTCTTCGTCGTCCTGGTCGCCGTCCTCGGCGGCGCCGCCGGCAGCCACAAGGTCACCGACGCCGAGTCGATGCCGGGCCAGGTGGCCCAGGCGGCCAGGATCCTCGATCAGGCGGGCCTCAAGCAGCCGACCGGTGAGACGGTCCTGGTGCAGAGCACGGCGCTGACCGCCGACGACCCCGCGTTCCGGGCCAAGGTCTCGCAGGTGACGGCCGCGCTGAACGCCACCGGCAAGGCCGCCGACCTGCGCTCCCCCTACGACACCGGGGCGATATCCGCCGACCGGCACTCCGCCCTGGTCCAGTTCACACTGCCCGGCAGCCAGGACGACGCGCTGAAGAACGTGCCGGCCGCGCTGACCGCGGTGGCCGGCGTGCAGAAGTCCGACCCCTCCTTCCGGGTCGAGGAGTTCGGCGAGGCCAGCGCGCAGAAGTGGTTCGCCGACCAGTTCCAGAACGACTTCGCGCACGCCGAGTGGACCGCCGTGCCGCTGGCCCTGGGGATCCTGCTGATCGCGTTCGGCGCCGTGGTCGCCGCCGTGCTGCCGGTCGGCCTCGCGCTCACCGCCTTCATCGCGGCGGGCGGACTGGTCGCGCTGAGCAGCCGGTTCCTGCACACCAGCGACGACGCGAGTTCGGTGATGCTGCTGGTCGGCCTCGCCGTCGGGGTCGACTACTGCCTCTTCTACCTGCGCCGCGAACGCGAGGAGCGGGCGGCCGGACGGGACGCGGCGAGCGCGCTCAGGGTGGCCGCCGCCACCTCGGGCCGGGCCGTACTGGTCTCCGGCGTCACCGTGGTGGTCGCGATGGCCGGCATGTTCCTCACCGGGATCGCCGACTTCCAGGCGATGTCCTACGCGACCATCGTCGTGGTGATCACCGCCGTGCTCGGCTCGCTGACCGTGCTGCCGGCGCTGCTCTCGATGCTCGGCGACCGGGTGGAGAAGGGCCGGGTGCCGTTCCTGCACCGGCTGAAGGCGAAGGACCCCGGCAACGGCAGCCGGATCTGGAACGCGGTGCTCACCCCCGTGCTGCGGTTCCCGCTCGCCGCGACCCTGCTGGCCGGCGGTCTGCTGATCGCACTCGCGGCGCCGCTGCTCACCATGCACACCGCGAACCTCACCTTCCAGCAGCAGCTGCCCAGGAACAACGCGCTGGTGCAGACCTCGGAGCGGATCGAGGCGGCGTTCCCCGGCAGCCCGGCGCCGGCCACCGTCGTGGTCAAGGCCACCGACATCTCCTCCCCCGCGATGCGGCAGGCGATCGCTGACTTCCAGACCCGGGCGCTGGCCAGTGGCCGGATGCACGGCCCGATCGACGTCACCGTGCACCAGGCGCAGAACGTCGCCATCATCGACGTCCCGCTCAACGGCAGCGGCAACGACGCGACCAGCATCGCCGCCCTGGACGCCCTGCGCGGCGACGTGGTGCCGAACACGCTGCTCAAGGTGCCGGGCACCCAGGCGCCGGTGACCGGCGACACGGCCGGCTCGCACGACTTCAACAAGCAGATGACCGGCAGCATGCTCCCGGTCTTCGCGTTCGTCGTGATCTTCGCCTTCGTGCTGATGCTCGCCTCGTTCCGCTCGCTCGGCATCGCGGTCACGGCCGTCGTGCTCAATCTGCTCTCGGTCGGCGCGGCGTACGGCGTGCTGGCCCTGGTCTTCCAGCACGGCGTCGGCGCCTCGCTGCTCGGCACCGCCGGGGTCGGCGCGGTGGAGTCCTGGGTGCCGCTCTTCCTCTTCGTGATCCTCTTCGGGCTGAGCATGGACTACCACGTCTTCGTGGTCTCCCGGATCAAGGAGGCGCACGACCGCGGCCTGCCGACCCGGGCGGCGGTCGCGCACGGGATCCGCTCGACGGCCGGCGTGGTCTCCAGCGCGGCGATCATCATGGTGGCGGTCTTCGCGGTCTTCGGCACGCTGTCGGTGCAGTCGATGAAGCAGATGGGCGTCGGCCTGGCGGTCGCCGTGCTGGTGGACGCGACGGTGATCCGCGGTGTGCTGCTGCCGGCGGTGATGAGCCTGCTGGGCGAGCGCAACTGGTACCTGCCGAGCTGGCTGAACTGGCTGCCCGACCTCTCGCACAGCGAGCCGGCGCCGCCGGTCGGGCCGGCCGAGGTGGCCCACGGCTCGGGCGAGCCGCAGGACTCGGCGGAGGGCGCCCGGCACCGCCGGATCACCGTCTGACCCTGTCGCGCCCCACAGCTACCGGCCGGTCCCGCAGTCCAGGGGCCGACCGGTAGCTTTCCGGCATGACCGACCACGATCGACCGATCTTCGACGAACCCCGGGCCCGCGTACTGCTCGCCCGCGCCTGCGCCGCCGCCGGCCTGCCCGAGCCGAGCGGCGCGCGGCTGCTCGCACTCGGTGAGAACGCGGTCTTCGAACTGGCCGGTCCGCCGCTGGTCGCCAAGATCGGGCGCGGTCCGGAGCTGGCCGACAGGGCCGGGCGCGAGCTGGCGGTGGCCCGCTGGCTCGCCGCGGCGGGGATCCCGACCGTCCGGGCGGCCACCGGGCTGCCCGAGCGGCCGCTCGACGTCCTCGGGCATCCGGTCAGCTTCTGGCAGCGGCTCGGCCCGGCCGTCCGGGACGCCACGCCCGCCGACCTCGGGCCGCTGCTGCAGGCGCTGCACCGGCTGCCCGCGCCCCCGCCGAGTCCGGCGGGTCCGGCCGGGCCGCTGCCGCGCCGGGAACTGCTGGCCCCGGTCGGACGCTGGCTGGACGCCGCCGCGGGCCGGCTGGACCCGGCCGACGCGGGCTTCCTGCGCGGCCGCAGCACCGAGCTGACCGCCGCACTCGCCGAGCTGACCCCGGTACTGGCCCCCGGCGTGATCCACGGCGACGCGCTGCCGCGCAACGTCCGGGTCGGCCCGGACGGCCCGGTGCTGCTCGACCTGGAGACCGTCTCGGACGACCTGCGCGAGCACGATCTGGTGGTGCTCGCGCTGGCCCGCGCGCGGTACGGCCTGACCGAGGAGGCGTACCTCGGCTTCGTACGGGCCTACGGCTGGGACGTCCGGGACTGGGCCGGCTGCGCGGTGCTGCGGGCCGCCCGGGAGACGGCGAGCGCGGCCTGGGTCGCCCAGCACGTGCCGGGAAATCCCGCGGCGGCGGCGGAATTCCGGCGGCGGGTCGCCTCGCTGCGGGAGCGGGAGGACGCGGTGCGCTGGAACGCCTACTGAGGGCCGTGCCGTTCGTCGGCGATCGACGTGATTATCGTCTCAAGAAAATTTGATCGCTTCGGAACTGACGGATCAGCGGCCATCGTCGTAGGGAGCAGCCGAGACCGCACCCGCGCGGCCCGGACCACCCCCCAGGAGCCCCGATGCCGCACCAGGGCACGCCCCGCACCCTGATCCGCCGCGCCGCCGCCGGGTGCGCGGCCGTGGTCACGCTGGCCCTGGCGTGCGCGTGCGGGTCGCAGGCCGCCACCGGCCCGGGGGCGGCCGCGGCGGCGCGGACGCCGTCCCCGGTGGTCAGCATCGTGCCGGGCCCGGACTCGGGTGCCAACCCGACGATCTCGCTGAGCCCCACGGCCACCCTGAAGCCCCCCACGCCGACCACCGCCGGCTCGCCGACCACCCCCGAGGCACCCACCACTGCCGGCTCGCCGAGCCACACTGGGTCACCGAGCAGCCCCGCCTCACCGAGCAGCCCCGCCTCACCAACCACTGCTGCCGGATCGCCGACCACCCCTGCCTCACCGACCGCCGCCGGCTCGCCGACCGGCACTGCGACGCTCGCGGCCGCGCCGCCGCCCGCAGGCGAGGCGGCCGGCTCCTCGGCGATCGTCTACCGCACCGAGACCGGCGGCCGCACCGTCGCGCTCACCTTCGACGACGGCCCGGGCCCGGCCACCCCCCAGGTGCTGGACCTGCTCGCGCAGTACCACGCCAAGGCGACGTTCTGCGAGATCGGCCCGCAGGCCACCGCGAACCCGGCACTGGTCAAGCGGATCCTGGCCGACGGCGACCGGCTCTGCGACCACACCGTGCACCACCCGCAGCCGATGCACACGCTCGCGCACGACAAGCAGGTCTACGAGATCGACGCGGCCAAGGACATGATCACCACGGCCGGCGGCCCCGGCAGCCAGGTCGGCTGGTTCCGCGCGCCCGGCGGCGACTTCAGCACCGACAACCGCCAGATAGCCGTGCAGGACGGCCTGCGCCCGCTCGGCTGGACGGTGGACACCCGCGACTGGGCCAAGCCCGGCGTCGCCAAGATCGTCGCCACCGCGCAGCACGAGCTGCACCCCGGCGGCATCATCCTGATGCACGACGGCGGCGGCGACCGCAGCGAGACCGTGGCCGCGCTGAAGCAGCTGCTCCCGTGGCTGGTCCAGCAGGGCTACACGTTCGACTTCCCCGCGAACTGACCCGCCACCGGCCGACGTCGGCCGACACTGGCTCAGCTCACCGCCGGAGTCAGCGCATCGGCCACCGGGCGTCCACCACCGCGTGCGGGTCCCGGCCCTGGCGCAGCCAGGCCTGCAGCCCCACCGCCCACTCCCGGTGCCAGCCGACCTGCTGCTCGTGCAACGTGGACAGGCTCAACTCGCCGACCTGGGCCGGATAGCGCTCGCCGAGTGCGACCGCGACCCGGACCGCCGCCAGCGCGTCGCTGGACGCCTCGTGCGCATCGGTCAGCTCCACCCCGTACACCTCGCAGACCCGCTGCAGGCTGCGCGAGCCCTTGCGGTAGCGGTCCACCGCCCGGTCGATCACCAGCGCGTCCAGCACCGGCGCGACCAGCCGGCCGGTCAGCCGCTCGGCCAGCGCGGCCAGCCCGTGCCGGCGCAGCTCGGCGTCCAGCAGCGAGAGGTCGAACGGCGCGTTGAACGCCACCACCGGGCTGCCCGCCGCCAGTCGGGCGCAGAGCGCCACCGCGATCTCCTCGACCGCCTCGGGCGCCGGACGCCCCCGGGTTCTCGCCTGCTCGTCGCTGATCCCGTGGATCGCCCGCGCCTCGTCCGGTATCGGCACCCCGGGGTCGAGCAGCCACCGGCTGGTCCGCACCGGGCGGCCGCCGACCGTCTCCACCAGCGCCGCGCTGACGATCCGTGACTGCGCCGGGTCGGTCCCCGTGGTCTCCAGGTCGAAGCCGACCAGCGCCCCCTGCCACCACTTCACCCCACCGGCGACCGCCGGCTCACCGCCGTTCGCCGCCGCGGCGCGCACCCCCGCCTCACTCGCTCCGACCTCGCACCGGGCCGCACTGCGCGGCCCGCCGCCGGGCAGCGGTCCCGCTGCCGGTCCTGATGCCTCCTCGCCCAGCAGTGCACCGGACCGCAGTGGCCCGTCGCTCAGCTCGCCCATCACCAGGCCCCTTCCATCCGGCCGTCGGTCAACGTGACTCATCATCGCCGCTGCCTGTGACAACCCGGCCGGAGCGGGGGGACCGCGGCGGGCCGCCGGGAGAAAGGCCGATGACGAGCAGTGATCTTGGTGGTACGGTCCGTTCGCACCCCACCGAGACGAGGACCACTCACGTGCCGATACCGCGCCTGCTCACCCGCACCCTGCTCTGCCTGCCGCTGGCCCTCGGCGCGGCCGCCTGCGGGGGCGGCGCCGCGAACCATCCGGCAGCGGCGAGCGCGCGCGAGTGCGAGTGCGAGTGCGGTGACCGACCTCGCGGCGCTGCCGGCCGACCAGTTGCTGCTCAGGTCGCAGACGGCGATGCGCGCGGTGACCTCACTGGCGATCGACGAGAAGGACAGCTCCGCCTCGGGCCACTTCGAGGTCGACGGGAAGAGCGGCGACTGCGCCGGCACCGACTCGACCGACGGCACCTTGGACATGACCTTCGTCAGCGAGCCGACCCAGGCCTGGATACATCCGGAGGCCGCCTACTGGGCCGGGCATCCCGGCCCGATCGCCGACAAGTACAAGGGCCGCTACCTCTTCTCGTCCACCGACGGCGACCTCGAACTCCGCGCGCTGACCACGACCTGCAACCAGGCCACGACGATCTTCGGCGAGCTACAGGGCACGGCCACGAACGGGGCGACGACCACCCTGGCGGGTCACCGGGCCGTCACCGTGCTGTTCAGCGGGACCGACGCGCCGTCCTCCGCCGTCATCGCGGTGGACGGCGAGCCGTACCTGCTGGAGGTCAGACACGGCACCGAGACGGTCGACTTCGGCCACTTCGGCGAGCCGGTGACCGTCCAGGAGCCGCCGGCGGATCAGGTCGTCACCGTTCCCGACCTGAACCAGGCGCTCGGCCGCTCCTGACGCCGTGCCGGGCAGCGGCTCACGCCGCCGCGAACATCCCCCGCCCCAGCCAGTCGTTCGCGTCCCGCACGCCCGGCAGCGCGAAGAAGTAGCCGCCGCCGGTCGGCGAGATGTAGTCCACCAGCGGCTCGTCGATCAGGCGGGTCTGGGTCGCCTCGAACTGCCGGGTCACGTCCTGCTGGTAGCAGCAGAAGGCGAGGCCCATGTCGAGGTTGCCGACCTTGTCCACACCGCGGTCGTAGTTGTAACCGCGGCGCAGGATGCGCGAGTCGTCGGTCTTGTCGGTGCGCGGGTTGGCGAGGCGGATGTGCGCGTCCAGCGGGATCGCCTTGCCGTCCGGGTCCTTGGCGTAGTCCGGCGTGTCGTTCTCGTTCGCGCCGTCCAGCGGGGCGCCGGTGTCCTTGCGGCGGCCGAACATCTTCTCCTGCTCGGCGAGCGAGACTCGGTCCCAGAACTCGACCAGCATCCGGATGATCCGGATCACCTGGTAGGAGCCGCCGGTCGCCCAGGCGGGCTCGCCGGCGCCGTCCTTGATCCAGACCAGCTTGTCCATCTCGCGGCCGGACTTGACGTCCGGGTTGACGATGCCGTCCTTGAAGCCGAGCAGGTTGCGCTGGTTGCCGACCGGGCGCGGGGCGTTCTGGAAGCCGTCGATCCGCCACTTGATCTGGATCGCGCCGCGGGTGTGCTTGGCGATGTCGCGCATCGCGTGCAGCACCGTGTCCTGGCTGTTCGCGCAGATCTGCAGCGAGAGGTCGCCGTGCAGCTCGGCGGCCTGCAGGTTGTCGTTCGGGAACGTCTTCATCGGGGTGAGCTTGACCGGCTTGGCCTTCGCCAGGCCGTAGCGCTCGTCGAAGAGCGAGGCGCCGACGCCGACCGTGACGGTCAGGTTGTCGCTGAGCACGGTGGGGCCGAGGATCCCGTTGTCCGAGGGCGGCGCGCCGACGCCGAGGTCGGGCGGGGTGCCGCCGGCGGTCAGGAACCGGATCCGCTCGGTCAGCGTGTGGAACAGCTGCTCCAGCGCGGGGCGGTCCGCCGCGATCACGTCGCAGGAGACGAACATCGCGGCCATCGGCTGCGGGGTCAGGATGCCGGCCTGGTGCTCGCCGTGGAACGGGACGGCGGCGTTCGCGCCGGGCGCCTCCGCCGCGGCCGCGGGCGCCGCGCCGCTGCCGAGCGCGAACGCGCCGCCGGCCAGCGCCGCACCGGCCGCGCCGACCCCGAGCGCCGCTCCCAGGAAGCTGCGCCGGGCGGGCGCGGCCGGGCAGCCGGACGCGGCAGCGCTCTGAGCAGCCTGGGCGGCCTGCGCGGACTGAGCAGCCTGCGCAGCGGCCATCGCCTGGTGCGGGAACGGGCAGGAGCCGGTGGTTTCGTGCTGGCTGGTCATCAGGCGGACTTCCGGATCTCAAGAAGGTCGGGGATCGGGGAGAGGTCTTCGAGCAGCTGGCCGGTGACGCCGTTGAGCTGCATCCGGGTCTTCGCGTCGAGCTGCTGCACCGGGGTCCAGCTGCCGTCGGCGTGGTGCTGGGCGGCCAGCAGGTCGCCGAGCTGCTTCATCCCGGCGTTGACCGTGTCGAGCAGCTGCGGGCCGCGCGGCTGGATCAGCGGCTGCAGGACGGTCAGCAGCTCCTGGGTGCCGGCCAGGTTGGCCTGGGCGGTGGCCAGGTTGGTGCCGCTGCCCTCGTCGGTGTCGGCGGTGAGCTCGAACTGGAGCGTGTTCTCCAGGATCTCGTGGGTGCGCAGCGGCAGGTCGGTCGCGTCGAAGTCCTGGCTGGGGAACTTCTGCCCGAGGTCGGCGACGTCGGCGACGAGCTGGTCGGTGGCCGGCATGAGGTCGGCGGCGCTCTGGTTGTGCCACAGGCCGTACTCGACCCGGTGGAAGCCGCCGAAGTCCTTGTCGTTGACGCCGTCCGGCAGGCCGTCGGCCCGGCCGTTGATCTTCTTGTCGAGGTCGGCGAAGGTGCCGTAGGCCGCGCCGAGCGAGGAGTACTGGAGGTGCGCGGTGAGCCAGTCGGCCCTGGCGGCCGTCAGGTCGCCCGCGTGCACGTCGGCCTGGAGCTTCTGGGTCTGGGTCAGCAGCGTGGCCAGGCCCGCGTTGACGTAGGCCTTGTACGAGTCGAGCGGGGCCTTCAGGTCGTCCTCGGCGACCGGGAGCACAGCCTTGGCGCTCGCTCCGCCGCTGACGTGCACGCTCGCCGAGGTGACGGCGTCGCCGCCGGTCGGCACGCAGCGCCAGGCCAGGTCGCCGCTGCCGATGGTCGCGGTGAGCGGGCGGGTGGTGCCGGGGGCCAGGCCCTCGATCTCGCCGTAGACCGCGTTGGTGCTCGGGTTGACCAGGTAGACCTCGGAGGTCTTGCCGCCGGCGTTGTGCATCTGGAACGTCTGCTGGCCGGGCTGCGGGGCGCTGAAGCCCTTGCCGCACTCGCTCTTGGCGTCCGAGACGGTGACGGTTCCGGCGGCGGCCGGCTTGCCGTCGCCGACCGCGATCACGATGCCGGCGACCACGGCCGGGACGGTCACCAGCGCGGCCGGCAGCAGCCAGCGGTTGCGGGACGCGGCGGGGGCGGCCGGCTCCTCGGCGGCGGACTCAGCGGACTCGACCGACTCGGCAGCCGTCGCAGCCTCGGTGACAGCGGGGGCCGGGGCCGCGACCGGCTTCGGCGCCGTGGCCTTCAGCCCGAGCACGAAGAGCGTCATCACGATCGCCAGGTAGAGGACGTACGCGACGACCTGCAGCCAGGTCATGGTGACGGTCAGGTTGAAGACGCCCTGCACCAGCGTCGCGTACCAGGAGCCCGCGTCCAGCGAACCGCTCAGGTCGAAGGCGTAGGCGTGCGCGCCGGGCAGCACGCCGCCCTCCTGCAGGTCGCGCAGGCCGTAGCTGAGCACGCCGGCCGCGATCACGATCAGCACGATGCCGGTGGCCGTGAAGAACTTCGTCAGGTTGATCTTCAGCACCCGGCGGTACAGGCCCCAGCAGAGCCCGGTGGCCAGCACCAGGCCGACCCCGGCGCCGATCGCGGGGCCGGTCGACTCACCGGCCGAGCGGGCGGTGGTCCACAGGAAGAGCGAGGTCTCCAGCCCCTCCCGACCGACCGCCAGGAAGCTGGTGAGCACCAGCATTCCGGCGCCCATGCCGAGCGCGGCGGTGACCTTCTCGCGGATCTCCGAGGAGAGGTTGCGGGCCGAGCGCCGCATCCAGAACACCATCGCCGTCACGAAGGCGACCGCGATCAGGCTCAGCGCGCCGCCGAAGGCCTCCTGGGCGGTGCCGGAGAGGTTGGCGGCCGTGAAGGTGAGCACCGCGCCGAAGCTCAGGGCGAGGGCGATCGCCGCCAGCACACCGGTCCACACCTGCGGGAGACGGGCCTTCTGGCCGGAACGGACCAGGGTGGCGACCAGGATCGAGACGATGAGACCGGCCTCGAGGCCCTCCCTCAGGCCGATCAGAAAGCTTGGAAAAGCGTCGTCCCACATGGGTGCTGAACTCCCCTAGGCATGCGTGAACCGCCAAGCGCGACCGCACTTAGCTTAGGCATACCTTAGCCAGCCTCCGAACACCCGTCCACCAGGGGGGTCGTGCGCATGCAGCGGGACGCCCGCGCGGCGTCAGCTGACGGGCCGCGAGTCGGTCCACACTCCCTCGAACTCCTCGCGGTAAACCTCCAACAGTCCGGACTCGTTCTCCTCACTCCCCGTCACGCCCGCCCGCAGTACCAGCGCCGGCGACTCGATCCCGCGCGAGCGCCGCAGGTACGGCTGCACCACCCCGAGGTCGCCGCCGCGCCGCCCGCGCGCACCGGGCTGCCGTGGGCCCTCGACCAGGTACGCGGTGAACCGGGGCGTCTCGTCGAAGACCCGGATCTCGAAACCGCCCGGATCACGCAGCGCGGCCCGGACCCGGCGCACGTGCATGATGTTCGTCTCGATCGACCTTGACAGCTCGCCGCGCCCCAGTCCCAGTTCGCGCTCCCGCCGGCGCACCGCACTGCTCGCCGGATTGAGGAAGAGCAGCCGTATCCGGCAGCCCTCGGCGGCGAGCCTGACCAGCCGCTTGCCGGTGAAGTTCTGGCAGAGCATGCCGAGCGCGATGCCCAGCGCGTCCAGCCGCCGGGCGCCCTCCAGCAGGTCCTCGACCGGCAGGTCGCGCTGCAGCCGGATCCGGTCGGCGTGCACCGCCGTGACGTCGGCGAACCGCCCGGCCACCAGCTCCTCGATCACGTCGGCCGGCAGGCCCGCGGCGCCGGCCACGCGGCCGTCCAGCAGGCCGAGCACCCGGGCGGCGGCCCGTTCGGTCTGCGCCAGCACGGTCGGCGAGAGGCTGCGGTTGCGCGAGACCACGTGCCGGGCGACCTCCAGCTCGTCCAGCGCCAGCTCGATCTCGCGGCGGTCGTCCAGGTACGGCTCGAAGCAGGGCCAGTGCTGCACCATGAGCTCGCGCAGCTGGGGCAGCGTCAGGAAGACCAGCGGGTCGTCGTCGGCCGGGTCGAGCAGGTAGCCCTTGCGGCGGCTGACCTCGCGGACGGCGGCCGCCCGGCGCACCCACTCCTCGCCGACCGGGCCGGCCGCGGCGGTCACCCAGTCGGCGCCGTGCGCGGGCGCGTAGACCGGGCGGAGCAGGTCGTCCAGCAGCGCCCGCAGCCGCTGCTCGACCAGGTTGAGCCAGACGTACGCCCGCCCGGTGAGCCGTACCCGCTGGTAGGCGCGCTGCCACTGCTCGGTGCTCCAGACCGGAGCGCCGCCGTCCGGCAGTCCAGGGCCGGTCCCCTTCTGCTGCGCGGGCAGCCGGCCGCCGCCGGACGGGCCGAGCAGCACCGTCGGCGCCTCGGCACGGCCGCCGACGCCCGGGCCGTCGAGAGGGACCGCTCCGCCGGGCCCGTCGGGCCAGTCGTCGGCGGGGAACACCATCCGTCACTCACCTCTCGACCGCCGCCCGGCAGGCCCCATGGGGGATCCTGGGCGGAGTGGCTTGACGATCAAGAGTACTGGGCGGGCCCCGGAGGCCGCAGCGCCGTTGCCCGACCGCAATCCGAAAGAGCGTCAGCGGATATTCCGCGCAGTGCCATCGGACACCCGTATGGGCGAAAGTGCGCCGAAAGAGCGTCAGAAAGTGGGACGAAGCGGCAACGATGCCATTGACAGCGTGTCAACGAGCAGTGTGCCGTGCGTCACGCTGGGCGGCGGGCGGAGATTGTGGCACCCTCCGCCCGGGCATACCGCACCCAGCGGTGCGCCAACTCCCGAGGGAGCGTCAGCTCCTCTTTGACACCAGGGAAGTTGAGGCTTGTATGCAGGTCTGGCCGGGGCAACCGTACCCCCTGGGTGCCACCTACGACGGGGTGGGCACCAACTTCGCGGTGTTCTCCGAGAGCGCCGACCGTATCGAGCTGTGCCTGCTCGCGGCCGACGGCACCGAGACCGCGATCGAGCTGAGAGAGACCGATGCCTTCGTCCGGCACGCGTACCTGCCCGGCGTCCAGCCGGGCCAGCGCTACGGGTTCCGGGTGCACGGCCCCTACGATCCGGCACGCGGGCAGCGGCACAACAGCGCCAAGCTGCTGCTCGACCCGTACGCCAAGGCGATGAGCGGCACCATCGCCTGGGACGAGGCGGTCTACGGCTACCACTTCGGCGCGCCCGACCGCCGCAACGATCTCGACTCGGGCCCGCACACCATGCACTCGGTGGTGATCAACCCCTACTTCGACTGGGGCAACGATCGCCCGCCGCGCACCGACTACCACCGCTCGGTGATCTACGAGGCACACGTCAAGGGCCTGACCCAGCTGCACCCCGGCATCCCCGAGGAGATCCGCGGCACCTACGCGGCGCTGGCCCACCCCGCGATGATCGAGTACCTGTGCAAGCTGGGGATCACCGCGATCGAGCTGATGCCGGTGCACCAGTTCGTCCGCGACCACCGGCTGCGGGACCTGGGGCTGTCCAACTACTGGGGCTACAACACGATCGGCTTCTTCGCGCCGCACGGCTCCTACTCCTCGGTCGGCGACCGGGGCCAGCAGGTGCAGGAGTTCAAGTCGATGGTGAAGGCGCTGCACGCGGCCGGGATCGAGGTGATCCTGGACGTGGTCTACAACCACACCGCGGAAGGCAACCACCTGGGCCCCACGCTCTCCATGCGTGGCCTGGACAACGTCTCGTACTACCGGCTGACGAACGACCGGCGCTACTACATGGACACCACCGGCACCGGCAACAGCCTGCTGATGCGCAGCCCGCACGTGCTCCAGCTGATCATGGACTCGCTGCGCTACTGGGTCACCGAGATGCACGTGGACGGCTTCCGCTTCGACCTGGCGGCCACCCTGGCCCGCCAGTTCCACGAGGTGGACCGGCTCTCCTCGTTCTTCGACCTGGTCCAGCAGGACCCGGTGGTCTCCCAGACCAAGCTGATCGCCGAGCCGTGGGACGTCGGCGAGGGCGGCTACCAGGTCGGCAAGTTCCCGCCGCTGTGGACCGAGTGGAACGGCAAGTACCGGGACACCGTGCGCGACCTGTGGCGCGGCGAGAACGCCACGCTGGCCGAGTTCGGCTCCCGGCTGACCGGCTCCTCCGACCTCTACCAGCACGACGGGCGCCGGCCGATCGCCTCGATCAACTTCGTCACCTGCCACGACGGCTTCACGCTGCGCGACCTGGTCTCGTACAACGAGAAGCACAACCAGGCCAACGGCGAGCAGAACCGGGACGGCGAGTCCTTCAACCGGTCCTGGAACTGCGGCGTCGAGGGCCCGACGAAGGACCCGCAGGTGCTCGCGCTGCGGGCCCGCCAGCAGCGCAACGTGATCGCCACGCTGCTGCTCTCGCAGGGCGTGCCGATGCTCTCGCACGGCGACGAGCTCGGCCGCACCCAGCGCGGCAACAACAACGCGTACTGCCAGGACAACGAGCTCTCCTGGGTCGACTGGCAGGGCGCCGACGAGTTGCTGGAGTTCACCCAGGGCATGGTCTGGCTACGCCGCAACCATCCGGTGTTCCGGCGCCGGCGGTTCTTCCGCGGCCGCCCGGTCGCGGCGACGCTCGAGGACCTGACCGACATCGCGTGGTTCACCCCGGGCGGCGAGGAGATGACCGACGGGGACTGGAGCGCGAGCTACGCGAAGTCGCTCACCGTCTTCCTGAACGGCGCGGCGATCTCCGAACCCGACCGGCGCGGCGGCCGGATCACCGACGACTCGTTCATGCTGCTCTTCAACGCGCACTACGAGTCGCTCTACTTCACCGTGCCCAAGGACCACGGCGACGAGTGGCAGGTGGTGGTCGACACCAGCCTGCCGACACTCCCGACCCCGGGGACCGGTGACCGGCTGAAGGCGGGCGACGGCCTCTGGCTGCTCGACCGCTCGCTGCTGGTGCTGCAGCGCCCGGCCTGAGCGCCGTGGGGGGAGGGGGGCTCGAGTGGGCCAACGGGAAAGAGG
>NZ_JBWXUE010000013.1:121617-152594 GCF_057158765.1 Kitasatospora sp. NEAU-69 | reverse complement strand
TCGCTGTGGGTGTTGAGTTGCCCGGCTGGAGCGCCGGGGCGGCCGCCCTCGCGGTCCGCCACGGTGACCGGGTGCTGCCAAAGTGCTGACCCGTTCGCCGGATTCCCGTCGTAGCAACCCCCGCAACGGGTAGGCATGGGGTGTGATCCCTGCACCCACAGCGAGCTACCGGCTCCAGCTCCAGCCCTCCTTCACACTCGCGGACGCCGCGTCCGCCGTCCCGTACCTGGCTGGGCTCGGCGTCTCCCATCTGCACCTGTCCCCGCTCCTGGAGGCCACCCCGGGCTCCACCCACGGGTACGACACGGTCGACCACACCAGGATCAGCGAACAGCTGGGCGGCGAGAGCGCGTTGCGCGCGCTGGCCGCGACCGCGCACCAGCACGGCCTGGGCCTGATCGCCGACATCGTCCCCAACCACATGGCCGTCCCGACGCCCGAGCGGCTCAACTCACCGCTCTGGCACGTGCTGCGCGACGGTCCCGGCTCCCCGTACGCACACTGGTTCGACATCGACTGGCAGGCCCAGGGCGGCCGGATCCTGCTGCCGGTGCTCGGCGACCGGCTCGGCGCCGTGCTGGACCAGCTGAAGGTGGACCAGGACACCCTGCGCTACTACGACCACGTCTTCCCGCTGCGCGCCGGCACCGAGCACCTGCCGCTGCCCGCGCTGCTGAACCGGCAGTTCTACCGGCTGGCCTGGTGGCGGACGGCCGCCACCGAGCTCAACTACCGGCGGTTCTTCACCGTCAACGGGCTGATCGCGCTGCGGGTGGAGGACCCGCGGGTCTTCCGGGCCACCCACGCGGTGCTGCTGCGGCTGCGCGCCGAGGGCGTGCTGGACGGCTTCCGGGTCGACCACCCGGACGGCCTGGCCGACCCGCGCGGCTACCTGAGCCACCTGGCGAAGGCCAGCGACGGGGCGTACACCGTGGTCGAGAAGATCCTCAGCGGCCTGGAACGGCTGCCGATGGACTGGCCGTGCGCGGGGACCACGGGCTACGACGCGCTGCGGCACATCGACGGTGTGCTGACCGACGCCGCCGGGGTACACCGGCTGACCGAGCACTACGGCGACTACACCGGCGTGCGGACCACCGCCGCGCAGGCCGCCCGGACCGGCCGGGCCGAGATGATCGCCGCGGACGGCGAGCTGGCCGCCGAGATGAACCGGCTGGTCCGCCTCGCCGGCCGGATCTGCACGGCCGAGCCCGCGCTCGCCGACCACGGGCCGGACGCGATCCGCGCCGCGCTCTGCGACCTGTTCACCCACTACACGGTCTACCGGCCGTACCCGTACCCGGCCGAACGGACCGTCACCACGCCGGAGTCCACCAAGCAGTTCGTCGAGCTGCTGACCCAGGGCCACCTGGGCAACAGCCCGGCCAAGGAGGAGTTCCGCACCCGGTTCGCGCAGACCGCCTCGGCGGTCGCCGCCAAGGGCGTCGAGGACACCGCGTTCTACCGCTGCCACCCGCTGCTCAGCCTGAACGAGGTCGGCGGCGACCCCTCGCACCCGGGGATGGCGCCGGAGGACTTCCACTGCTGGGCCGAAGCGATCGAGGTGCACTGGCCGCGCACCATGACCGCGCTCTCCACCCACGACACCAAGCGCAGCGCGGACGCGCGGGCCCGGCTCGCGGTGCTGGCCGAGCTGCCGGACGAGTGGCTGGCCGAGTGCACCGCCTGGTCCGAGCTGGCCGGCGGCCTGGCCGACCGCAACGCCGAGTGGCTGCTCTGGCAGACCCTGGTGGCCGCCTGGCCGATCGCCCCGGACCGGCTGGTCGGCAACCTGGTCAAGTCGCTGCGCGAGGCCAAGCAGACGACCAGCTGGACCTCCCAGGACACGGCCTACGAGGAGAGCGTGGCCGACTACGCCCGCGCCGTGCTGGCCAACCCCGAGCTCACCGCCCGGATCGACCGGTTCGTCACGATGCTGGAGCCGTTCGCGCAGAGCAACAGCCTCTCCGCCGCCCTGCTGCACCTGACGATCCCCGGCGTGCCGGACCTCTACCAGGGCTCCGAGAAGCCGCTGTACACGCTGGTCGATCCGGACAACCGGGCGCCGGTCGACTTCAGCGCCCCGGAAGTCGGCCTGTCCGACTTCGCCCGCCGCAAGCTGCACCTCACCCGCACCGCGCTGCACCTGCGCCGCCCGCTCGGCCCGTACCGTCCGCTGGCCGCCGGCAAGCACCTGGTGGCGTTCCAGCGCGGCCCCGACCTGACGATCATTGCCACTCGTCTGCCGTACGACCTCGCCCGCAGCGGCGAGCAGGCTAGGCTCGAACTACCGGGCCGCTGGACCGACCTGTTGACGGGCCATCAGCACCAAGGCCCGGTCGACACCGTCGCGCTGCTCACCCGGGAGTCAAAGTGAAGTACCAGGTCTGGGCCCCCTACGCGAAACGCGTCGACGTCGAGGTGGACGCCACGGCGTACCCCCTGACCGCCGGCGAGCGGGGCTGGTGGCGCGGCGAGGCGCCGAGCGGTCAGGACTACGGGTTCCGGCTCGACGGCGGCCGGGCACTGCCGGACCCGCGCTCGGCCCGGCAGCCGCACGGCCCCGACGGGCTCAGCCGGGTGGTGGACCACGGCGAGTTCCGCTGGTCGGACACCCCCTGGCACGGCCGCGCGCTGCCCGGCGCGGTGGTCTACGAGCTGCACATCGGCACCTTCACCCCCGGCGGCACCTTCGACTCGGCCGCCGAGCGGCTCGACCACCTGGTCGAGCTCGGCGTCGACTTCGTCGAGCTGCTCCCCGTCTGCCCGTTC
Organism: Kitasatospora sp. NEAU-69; assembly: GCF_057158765.1. Lineage (NCBI taxonomy): Bacteria > Bacillati > Actinomycetota > Actinomycetes > Kitasatosporales > Streptomycetaceae > Kitasatospora > Kitasatospora sp. NEAU-69. The sequence continues at coordinate 149,822 of NZ_JBWXUE010000013.1, read as the reverse complement.
CCCGGCAAGCACGGCTGGGGCTACGACGGGGTCGCGCCGTGGGCCGTGCACGAGCCGTACGGCGGCCCGGACGGGCTCAAGCGGTTCGTCGACGCGGCGCACCGCAAGGGCCTGGGCGTGATCCTGGACGTGGTGCACAACCACCTCGGCCCGTCCGGCAACTACCTGCCCGCCTTCGGCCCGTACTTCACCGACCGGCACCAGACCCCCTGGGGCTCGGCGGTCAACCTGGACGCGCCGGGCTCCGACGAGGTCCGCGGCTACCTGATCGGCAGCGCGCTCGCCTGGCTGCGCGACTACCGGGTGGACGGCCTGCGGCTCGACGCCGTGCACGCGCTGGTGGACGACCGGGCGCTGCACTTCCTGGAGGAGCTCTCCACCGAGGTCGAGAAGCTGGGCGCGGCGCTGAACCGCCCGCTCTTCCTGATCGGCGAGTCCGACCTGAACAACCCGCGCACCACCAACCCGCGCAGCGCCGGCGGCCAGGGCCTGACCGCGCAGTGGAGCGACGACTTCCACCACGCGATCCACGCCGCCGTCACCGGTGAGGCGCAGGGCTACTACGCGGACTTCGGCCGGGCCCCGATGGCGGCGCTGCACCGCACGCTGACCCGTGGCTGGTTCCACGACGGCACCTGGTCCTCGTTCCGCGACCGGCACCACGGGCGGCCGTTCCCACGGGAGTTCGGCCACCGGCTGCTCGGCTACTCGCAGACCCACGACCAGGTCGGCAACCGGGCGCTCGGCGACCGGCTGACCGCCGCCCAACTCGGCCTGGCCGCAGCACTGGTGCTCACCTCGCCGTTCACCCCGATGCTCTTCATGGGCGAGGAGTGGGGCGCCGGCACGCCGTGGCAGTACTTCACCGACCACACCGATCCGGGGCTGGCACAGGCGGTCCGGCAGGGCCGGCGCCGGGAGTTCGAGGCGTACGGCTGGACGGCGGACGAGGTGCCCGACCCGCAGGCCCCCGAGACGGTGCTCGGCTCGGTGCTCGACTGGACCGAGCCGCGGGCCGGCAAGCACGCCGAACTGCTCGGCTGGTACCGCACGTTGATCCGGCTGCGGCGCGCGTACCCGGAGCTGACCGATCCCGATCTGACCGCGGTGCGCTGCGAATTCGACGAGGAGGCCGGTCAGTTGACCGTGTACCGGGGGGCGGTGCGGATCGCGCTGAACTTCGGCGAGAAGCCGGTCGAGCTGGCGGCCGGGCCGGCCGGCACGGTGCTGGGGCACTGGGGCGAGCTGACCGCGGACCGCCTCGGCGCCCGCTCCTGCGTGATCACGCGCACCGCGCCAGAAGGAAGTTGACGATCCGCGCGCGCAGGCCGGCGGCGTCCAGGCCGTAGGCGGCGAGGTGCTCGTCCATCGACCCGTACTGCCGGTGCTCCTCCCTCGGAACCCCGAGGCCGAGCACCCGGTGCGGCAGATCGGCGAGCGCCTCGTGCGCCGCGTTGTTCGAGGTGCCGGCCAGGTAGGGCTCGACCAGCACGACGTCCGCCAGGCCGGTCGCGCGCAGCGCCGCCGCGTCGAACGGGCGCACCGTGGTGGCGTACAGCACCGTGACGTCCAGCCCCTCGGTGGCGGCCAGCACCGCGTCCAGCATCGGGCCGACGGCCAGCACCACACCGCGCGAGCCCTCGCGGACGGTCAGGAACCGGCCCGGGGTGATCGCGTGGCCGGCCGCGTTGCGGTGCTCGGACAGGCGCACGTACACGTTCCGGTCCCCGTCGGCGACCGCGTGCCGCAGCAGCGTCTCGGCCTCGTCGGGGTGACCGGGCACGTGCACCGTCCAGTCGGGCAGCGTGTCGAGCAGCGCGACGTCCCCCGGCGCCATGTGGGTGCGCCCGCCGGCCGGCCAGTCGTACGAGCCGAGCGCGCTGACCAGCACCGCGCCGACGCCCTGGTGGCCGAGGTCCAGCTTGATCTGCTCGAACGGCCGCTCGATCAGGAAGCTCGCGAAGGTGTGCGCGATCGGGCGCATCCCGGTCAGCGCCAGGCCGCCGGTCACGCCGATCAGCAGCTGCTCACGGATGCCGACGTTGAGCACCCGGTCGGGGTGCGCGGCGGCCGCCGCCTCCAGGTACCGCGCGCCGATGTCGGCGATCACCACGGCGGTGCGCGGGTCCTGGTCGAGCAGCTCGGTGACGACGGTGCCGAAACGCTCACGCATGGTGTCCATGGTTCCCGGTCCTCTTCTCGGTTCTAGTTCTTGGGCTCGACGCGGGCGACGACGGCGTGCGGCCGGCCCGGGTGCTCGGTGGTGAAGGCGGCATACAGCGCCTCGTGGTCGTGCCCGTCCACGGTGGCCGCCGACCAGCCGGCCGCGGTGAAGCGCCCGGCGATGCCACCACCCCAGCCGTGCGTCGCGGAGGAGTTGTCGATCACGATCGCGTGCAGCCGGTCCAGCCCGACGGCGCCGGCGTACGCGACGGCCTCGTGGTTGCTGCCCTCGTCGAACTCGGCGTCACCGAGCAGCGTCCAGACGGCGGGACCGGTGCGGCCCTGCGCCCGCAGGCCCAGCGCGGTGCCGACGGCGAGCGGCAGCCCGTGGCCGAGCGAGCCGGAGCCGATCTCGACGCCCGGGATCAGCTGCCGGTCCGGGTGGTGGCCGAGCGGCGAGAAGTAGCCGCCGAAGCCGTCCAGCCACTCGGCCGGCAGGATCCCCTTGGCGGCCAGCACCGCGTAGTACGCCATCGGGCCGTGGCCCTTGGAGAGCAGGAACCGGTCCCGCTCGGGGTCCTCCAGATGATCGCGGTCGAGCCGCAGCACCCGGTCGTAGAGCACCCAGAGCGCGTCAAGGGTGGAGGTCGCCGCCGGTCCGTGCTTCTCGGCCCCGGTCATCCGGCCCATCAGTGCGGGGAGCGCCCCGTACGCCGTCGTGGTCATGAGAGGATCCTGCAACTTCAAGCCGACTTGAGGTCAAGCCCTAGAATCACCACCATGACCGCCGCCGCTGCCGCCGCACAGCCGCCCGTCCACCCACCCGTCCTGCTGACCATCGGTCAACTCGCCGCCCGCAGTGGCCTGGCCGCCTCCGCGCTGCGCTACTACGAGGACCTCGGGCTGATCCACTCCACCCGCACCGCGGGCGGCCAGCGCCGCTACACCCGTCAGATGCTGCGCCGGATCGCCTTCGTCCGCGCCGCGCAGACCGTCGGGCTCTCGCTCGACGAGGCGCGCGCGGCCCTCGCCGGACTGCCCTCCGACCGCTCCCCCAGTCAGGACGACTGGCGCCCGGTCGCCGCGTCCTGGCAGGCCCGGATCGACGAGCAGATCGCGGACCTGCAGCGCCTGCGCAACCACCTCACCGGCTGCATCGGCTGCGGCTGCCTCTCACTCGGCGTCTGCGCGCTGTACAACCCGCACGACGTCCGGGGCGCCGAGGGACCGGGCGCCCGCACCCTGCTGCCGCGCCGGCCGACCAGGCCGGAGCCCGACACGGCCACCGACACCGGCACGGCCACCGACCCCGGCACGGACCGTAAGGTGGCCTCATGATCACTCTCACCACGCTGCTGGTCCGCGACTACGACGAGGCGATCGCCTTCTACGTGGAGGCGCTCGGCTTCGAGCTGCGCGAGGACAGCCCGCGGGCGGACGGCGGACGCTGGGTGGTGGTCGCGCCCGCCGGAGCACAGAGCGGCCTGCTGCTCGCCCGGCCCACCAAGCCGGAGCAGCTGGCGCGGATCGGCGACCAGACCGGCGGCCGGGTCGGCTGGTTCCTGCAGACCGAGGACTTCGCCGCCCAGCACGCCCGGATGACGGCGGCCGGCGTGCACTTCGTCGAGGAGCCGCGGCACGAGCCGTACGGCACGGTCGCCGTCTTCGCCGACCCCTACGGCAACCGCTGGGACCTCATCCAGCCGCGGTGAGCTGCTGCCAGACCTGCGCGACCCGAGCCGCCAGCTCCTCCAGCGTCCCGTTGTTCTCCACCACCAGGTCGGCCACCGCGAGCCGCTGCTCGCGCGTCGCCTGCGCGGCCATCCGGGCCCGGGCCTCGTCCGCGGACATCCCGCGCAGGCGGACCAGGCGGTCGAGGCGCACCTCGTCCGCGGCGTCGACGACGATCACCTGCTCGAAGAGCGGCGCCAGCCCGTTCTCGGCGAGCAGCGGGATGTCGTGCACGACGACCGCGTCGGCCGCCGCACCGGCCTCCAGCTCGGCCGAGCGGTCCCGGACCAGCGGGTGCACAATCGCGTTCAGCGCGGCGAGGCGCTCGGGGTCGGCGAAGACGATCGCGCCGAGCGCCGGGCGGTCCAGCGCGCCGTCGGCCCCGAGCACCCCGGGGCCGAACTCGGCCATCACGGCCGCCAGTCCCGGGGTGCCGGGCGCCACTACCTCACGGGCGATCAGGTCGGAGTCGACCAGCACCGCGCCGTAGGAGACGAGCAACCCGGAAACGGCGCTCTTGCCCGCGCCGATCCCGCCAGTAAGTCCGATCTTCCGCATGGCGGCAGACTACACAGCGCCACTACACCGCGGCGATCTCCGTCGAGGCGCCGACGGCCAGGTGCTCGTAGGTCGCGCCCGTCTGCACGCCGCCGTTGCCGCCGAGCCAGTGGCCCAGGCCCAGGCCGATCTCGCTGAGCAGCACGTCGTGCATGCCGATCGTCCGGGACGGCTTGACCTCGCGGACGTAGTCGATCAGCTCGCCGACCTTGTTCCACGGCGCCGAGAGCGGCACCAGCAGTGTCTCGACCGGGCGGTCCGGCACGGTCAGCGCGTCGCCGGGGTGGAAGAGCCGGCCACCGAAGAGGAAGCCGATGTTCTTCACCTGCGGCACCTCGGGGTGGATCACGGCGTGCCACTCACCGTGCACCGTGACGTCGATGTCACCGACTTCGAACGCGTCGCCTTCGCCGACCACGGTGATCGCGGTGCCCAGGCCGGCGAGCTGGTCGGCGACCGAGCGGTTGGTCCAGATCCGCAGGCCGGGGTTGGCCGCGAGCGCGGCGCGCACCTGGTCCTCGGTGAAGTGGTCGAAGTGCTCGTGGGTGATCAGTAGTGCGTCGGCGCCCTCGATCGCCTCGGGCTCGGTGAACGCCCCGGGATCGACGACGAGCGTGCTGCCGTTCTCTTCGATGCGGACACAGGCGTGTCCGAACTTGGTGAGTCGCATACGTCAGAGCCTACCGGCGTGTCGCAGCTGACCGGCAGTCACTTTCCCCGCCGTCGCGCGTTGAGCAGGGCGCAGTCCACCAGTCTTCTCCAAGCCAGTCCCGTCCAGCCTCTAAGGACTCAATCCGTGACCACCCTGCGCAACTCCCTGCTCGTCGCCGCCGCACTCTGCGGACTGATCCTCGCCGGGGCCGGCGCCGCCGCCGCCTGTGACTCCGCCAACCTGGGCGGGGCACTCAACTCCGGCTTCGGCAACGCCTGCGTCAACGGCGAGTGAGCTCCGGCTCGGTGAGCTCCGGTTCGGGGTTGCGCGGGCCGGGCAGCGTTCCCGCCGTGGCCTGCTCGGCCTTCAGCGGCGGCAGCGCCACGTGCTCGCGCAGCCCGAACCGGTTGTAGAGCTTGCGCAACGGCGCCGGCGCCCACCAGTTGAACTCGCCGAAGAACGACATCGTGGCCGGCACCAGCAGACATCGCACCAGCGTCGCGTCCACCGCGACGGCCACCGCGAGCGCGATGCCCATCTGCTTGACCATGAGCATCTGCCCGGCCGCGAAGCCGGCGAAGACGATCACCATCAGCAGCGCGGCCGAGGTGATGATCCGACCGCTGCGCTGCAGACCGAGCTGCACCGCCTCGGCGCAGCCGTACCCCTGGTCCCGCAACTCCTTGATCCGCGAGAGCAGGAAGACCTCGTAGTCCATCGAGAGCCCGAACGCGAACGCGAAGACCAGCACCGGGATGAACGTCTCCAGGCCGCCGGTCGGCGTGAAGCCGAGCAGTCCGCTGAACCAGCCGTGCTGGAAGACCAGCGTGAGCGCGCCGAGCGAGCAGCCCAGCGAGAGCACGTTCATCAGCAACGCCTTGATCGGCATCACCACCGAGCCGGTCATCAGGAAGAGCAGCACCAGCGTGCCGGCCGCCACCAGCGCGAGCGCCCACGGCCCGCGGGTGGCCAGCTCGTGCTCGAAGTCGACCACGGTCGCGGCGTCCCCGGTCACGTAGGTGGTGAGCCCGCCGCGCGCCGAGCGCAGCTCGTCCACCACCTGCTTGGCCTCGCCGCCCTGCGGATCGCCGTGCACCAGCACGTCGATGGTGCTGACGGTGGCGCCCACCGGCTGCACCGCGCGCACACCGGTGACGCCGGGCAGCTTCGCCACCACGTCGTCGGCGTACTTCGCGGCGGCCTGCCCGCCGGCCTGCACGACGACGGTCACCGGCGCCGGCGCGACCTGCGGGAACCGCTGCTCGATGACCTCGGCGACCTGCCGCCCGGCCGAGCTGTGCGGCAGCACCGCGGCGCCCGAGTTGCGCATCTGCGCGCCGACGAACGGCGCACCGGCCGCAGTCAGCAGTGCGACGCAGACCAGCGCGACCGGCACCGCTCGGCGCTGCACCAGGCGCACCGTGCGGGCGAAGAAGCCCTCGTCCGGCTCGGCCTTCTTCGGCGGCTTGATCCGGTGCCCGGCGAACCCGAGCAGCGCCGGGACCAGGGTCAGCGCGGCGAGCACCGCGATCACCACGACGCTGACGCCGGCGGCGGCGACCGCCCGGAAGACCGGGCTGGTGAAGACGAAGAGCCCGCTGAGCGCGACCGCCACGGTCAGCCCGGAGAACGCGACGGTCCGTCCGGCGGTGGCCGCCGTGCGGTGCACCGCCTCGGCGATCTCGGCGCCCTGCCCGCGTTCCTCGCGGAACCGGTTGACCATCAGGAGCGCGTAGTCGATCGACAGGCCCAGGCCCAGCACGGTGGCGATCGGCAGCACGCTGGTGTCGATGTCCATGAGGTGGCTGAAGCCGAACATCGCCAGCAGCGCACCGCCGATCGAGGCGACCGCGCCGATCACGGGCAGGCTGGCCGCCGCGAGACCACCGAAGACCAGCACCATGACGACCAGGGTCAGCGGCAGCGTGACGATCTCGCCGAACTTGGTGTCGGACGCCGTCTGGTCCTTGACCTCCTGCTGCGTCACCAGGTCGCCGCCGACGGTCACGTGCGTGCCGGGCGCCGAGATGGCGGAGAGCCGCGTGCTGACCGCCTGCTGCTGACCGCTGGTGCTGTTGTCGGCCATCCGCACGTTGACCAGGCTCGCCGAGCCGTCGGCGGCGCGCAGCAGCTGGCCGCCTCCCTGCGCATCGCTCTGGTAGGCGTCCGAGACCGAGAGCACGCCGGGCAGCTTGGCCAGGTCCTGGGCGGCGGCGGTCACCGCGTCGCGGACCGCGGGGGTGTCCACCTGCACGCCGTCGACCACCGCCGTCACCGTGCCCAGCGACGGGTCGGCGGCCGCGACCACCGAGGTGCCCTTGGTGGACTCGGCGCCGCCGGAGCCGCTGGAGGTGACGGTGCCCTCGAAGACCCGGCCGCCGATCAGCACTCCGAGCGCGAGCACGGCGACCCAGAAGGCGAGCACCCACCGCCGGTGGCGGTAGCAGGCACGACCGAGCGCGGCAAGGCGACCGGGTATGGCGTCATTTCGCTGGGAGGTCGGCACAGCGGAGGAGTGGCGCTTCAAGCGAGACTGCCTTGCGTGTGGGGCGGGAAACCCATTGGGCAACTCGTTCCAAGTTAGGTGTTCTGTCCGGAAAGACCCATAGGCCGGGGATGAGCTGCTTGTCACACATGGTGCTGGCTCAATCAACGGGCCGGACCCCCACCGGCATTCCCCACAGATCCTTGCGGACATAACGAAGTACCCCCATCCGGAGATCCCGGATGGGGGTACTTAGTGAGCTTCAGCTCAGTTCAACCGGCGACGGAACCAGCCCGCCGACAGGTTGAGCGCGGATCAGCTCTGGCCGCCGGCCAGCTTCTCGCGCAGGGCGGCCAGCGCCTCGTCCGAGGCGAGGGCGCCGGCGCCCTCGTCGCTGGAGGAGGAGTAGTTGCCACCGGCAGCGGCGGCAACAGCGTCGCCACCCTCGGCAGCGGCCTCGGCGTCGGCCTCGCGGCTCTTGATGACCTGGGCCTGGTGCTGCTCGAAGCGGGCCTGCGCCTCGGCGTACTGGCGCTCCCACTCCTCACGCTGCTTCTCGAAGCCGGGCAGCCAGTCGTTCGCCTCGGGGTCGAAGCCCTCCGGGTAGATGTAGTTGCCCGCGTCGTCGTAGGACGCAGCCATGCCGTAGAGGGTCGGGTCGAACTCGACCGAAGCCGGGTCGGCACCGAGCGACTCGTTGGCCTGCTTGAGCGACAGGCTGATCCGGCGACGCTCCAGGTCGATGTCGATGACCTTGACGAAGATCTCGTCGCCGACCTGGACGACCTGCTCCGGGATCTCGACGTGGCGCTCGGCCAGCTCGGAGATGTGGACCAGGCCCTCGATGCCCTCGTCCACGCGGACGAACGCACCGAACGGAACCAGCTTGGTGACCTTACCCGGAACGACCTGGCCGATCTGGTGGGTACGGGCGAACTGCTGCCACGGGTCCTCCTGGGTCGCCTTCAGCGACAGGGAGACGCGCTCGCGGTCCATGTCAACGTCGAGAACCTCGACGGTGACCTCCTGGCCGACCTCGACAACCTCGGACGGGTGGTCGATGTGCTTCCAGGACAGCTCGGAGACGTGGACGAGACCGTCGACGCCGCCCAGGTCCACGAAGGCACCGAAGTTGACGATCGAGGAGACGACGCCGGAGCGCACCTGACCCTTCTGCAGGGTGGTGAGGAAGGTCTGGCGGACCTCGCTCTGGGTCTGCTCCAGCCAGGCACGGCGGGACAGGACCACGTTGTTGCGGTTCTTGTCCAGCTCGATGATCTTGGCCTCGAGCTCCTTGCCCACGTAGGGCTGGAGGTCGCGAACGCGGCGCATCTCGACCAGCGAGGCCGGGAGGAAGCCACGGAGGCCGATGTCGAGGATGAGACCACCCTTGACGACCTCGATGACGGTACCGGTGACGATCCCGTCCTCTTCCTTGATCTTCTCGATCGTGCCCCAGGCGCGCTCGTACTGTGCGCGCTTCTTGGACAGGATCAGACGACCCTCCTTGTCCTCCTTCTGGAGAACCAGGGCCTCGATCTCGTCGCCGACCTTGACGACCTCGTGCGGGTCAACGTCGTGCTTGATCGAGAGCTCGCGGGAGGGGATGACACCCTCGGTCTTGTAACCGATGTCGAGGAGCACCTCGTCACGGTCGACCTTCACGATGATGCCCTCGACGATGTCGCCATCGTTGAAGTACTTGATGGTCTCGTCGATCGCCGCGAGGAAGGCTTCCGCGTCGCCGATGTCGTTGACCGCAACCTGCGGGGTGGTGCTGACAGAGGTGTCGGTGGGGCTCGTCATTAGGAAAAGGGCTCCGGTACGGACATGAAGTCGTAGGTAATGCCACGCGGGGGCCCGTATCGCTCCCACCGAAAGCCGACAGCCAAGAACACGGCCCACCTACCCGTTTCACCAGGTGTGGTCCGTCTTGCGACCGTGGGGTCTTCGACAGATGCGAGCGCGACCTGCTCCGTCCGAGGCGCGCAGGCCCGCAGCGCAACTTGTAGCATACGGGGACAGCCGGGCACGGTCAACGCCAAGGGCGACGAGACCGCACAGGGCGGTATGGATCAGGCCATATCCTCACAACTGCGCCCCTCACGCGGCCGGCCGGCCGACGTGCGGAGTGGCAAGTTTTCGGGGGCCTGGATCCCCGGATGCCACCGCCTGGACCGGCCCCGAGGGGACGGTTGCCATGCAGCGGCGCTTTCCGCAGCCCCTACCTTACGCGAGGCGCATTATGACCTTGGACGCGACCCCTGGCCACCGAGCGGACGAGGCTCCCGGCACCGCCGTGACCGAGGACGATACGGCCGTGACCGAGGCGGACACGGCCGTGGCCGAGGACGATCTCGCGCTGCGGCGCGAGGCGGCGGCCGGCGAGAGCAGCGTGGCCAGCCGGCACTGGTGGGACCGCAACGCCGACGAGTACCAGGACGAGCACGGCGCGTTCCTCGGCGACGACCGCTTCGTCTGGTGCCCGGAGGGGCTGGACGAGGCCTCGGTGCGCCTGCTCGGCGAGGTCGCCGGGCGCGACGTGCTGGAGATCGGCGCCGGCGCGGCGCAGTGCTCGCGCTGGCTGCGCGAGCAGGGCGCCCGCCCGGTCGCGCTCGACATCTCGCACCGCCAGCTCCAGCACTCACTGCGGATCGACCTGGCCCGCGGCGTCGAGCCGGTCGCGCTGGTGCAGGCGGACGCCGCGGTGCTGCCGTTCGCGGACGGCTCCTTCGACACGGCCTGCTCGGCGTACGGCGCGGTGCCGTTCAGCGCGGACACCGCGGAGCTGATGCGCGAGGTGCACCGGGTGCTGCGCCCGGGCGGGCGCTGGGTCTTCTCGGTCACCCATCCGATCCGCTGGGCGTTCCCGGACGAGCCCGGCGAGGAGGGGCTGACCGCGAGCGCCAGCTACTTCGACCGCACGCCGTACGTCGAGCAGGACGAGCAGGGCCGCGCCACCTACGTCGAGCACCACCGCACGCTCGGCGACCGGGTGCGCGAGCTGGTCGGCGCCGGGTTCCGGCTGCTGGACCTGATCGAGCCGGAGTGGCCGGCGGAGCTGACCCAGGAGTGGGGCGGCTGGAGCCCGCTGCGCGGGCAGCACATCCCGGGGACGGCGATCTTCGTGGCCGAGCGGGGCTGATACTTCTCGGGTGAGCCGCGACCTGCCCGCCCAGACCGTCAGCCTGCCCGTCCGCGCCGCGTTGCCCGCGCTCGCCGCCGCACTCGCCGAACACGGCACGGCCGTGCTCGCCGCGCCGCCCGGCACCGGCAAGACCACGCTGGTGCCGCTGGCCCTGGCCGGCCTGCTCGACGAGCCCATCGGCGGGCCGGTCGGCGGGCCCGTCGGCGAGCTCGGGGCCGTCGCCGCCCCGCGTCGGGTGCTGGTCGCCGAGCCCCGCCGGCTCGCGGTGCGCGCGGCGTCCCGCCGGATGGCCTGGCTGCTCGGCGAGCAGCCAGGCGGCCGGGTCGGGCACACCGTGCGCGGGGAGCGGGTGGTCGGCCCCGGCACGGTCGTCGAGGTGGTCACCACCGGCGTGCTGCTGCAGCGGCTGCAGCGCGATCCGGAGCTGCCCGGGGTGGACGCGGTGCTGCTCGACGAGTGCCACGAGCGGCACCTGGACGCGGACACCGCGCTCGCCTTCCTGCTGGACGTCCGCGCCGCGCTGCGGCCCGAGCTGCAGCTGCTGGTCGCGTCGGCGACCTCGGACACCGCCGCCTGGGCCGACCTGCTCGGCGGCGCTCCGGTGGTCGAGGCGCACGGCACGGCGCACCCGGTCGAGGTGGTGTGGGCGCCGCCGCCGCGCGCCGTCCGGCCGCCGCAGGGCACCCGCACCGACCCGGCGCTGCTGGAGCACGTCGCCGCGGTGATCCGGCGGGCGCTCGGGGAGAGGGACGGCGACCTGCTCTGTTTCCTGCCCGGCGTCGGCGAGATCGCCCGGGTGGCCGGACTGCTCGGCGCGCCGGCCGGCGTGAGCGTGCTCCAGCTGCACGGGCAGGCGCCGCAGGCCGTGCAGGACGCCGCGCTGAGCGCCGGTGACGGCCGCCGGGTCATCCTCGCCACCTCGGTCGCCGAGTCCTCGCTGACCGTGCCGGGCGTGCGGATCGTGGTCGACAGCGGGCTCGCCCGCGAACCGCGCACCGACCACGCGCGCGGGCTGGGCAGCCTGGTGACGGTCCGGGCCTCGCTCGCCGCCGGCCGCCAGCGGGCCGGCCGGGCCGGGCGGGAGGCGCCGGGCACGGTCTACCGCTGCTGGCCCGAGGTCGCGGACGCGCTGGCGCCGCGCTTCCCGACGCCGGAGATCGCGCTGGCCGACCTCACCGGGTTCGCGCTCCAGGCCGCCTGCTGGGGCGATCCGGACGCGCGCACCCTCGCCCTGCCCGACGCACCACCGGCGGGGGCGCTCGCGGCGGCCCGGCAGACGCTCGTGGCGCTCGGCGCGGTGCAGCCGGGCGACGGGCGGGCCACCGAGCGCGGCCGCCGCTTCGCCCGCACCGGCCTGCACCCGCGGCTGGCCCGGGCACTGCTGGACGGCGCCGCGCGGGTCGGCGCACGGCGGGCGGCGGAGCTCGTCGCGCTGCTGTCGGAGGAGCCGCCGCGCGAGCTGGGCGACGAGCTGACGGCCGTCTGGCGCGCGGTGCGCGGCGGCGGTGCCAGCAGTGGCGGTGCCGCCGCTCGTTACGCGGCCCGCTGGCGGGACGAGACCCGGCGCCTGCGCGCCCAGCTGAAGGCCGCCGACTCGGCGCCTGCCGACAGCTCCCTCAGCGACGCGGCCGCGGCCGGCCTGATCGTCTCGCTCGCCCACCCCGAGCGGGTGGCGCGCGCTCGCGGCGAGGCCTTCCTGATGGCGTCGGGCACGGCCGCCGCGCCCGCCGCCGGCTCGGCGCTCACCGGCGCGCCCTGGCTCGCCGTCGCGGTCGCCGACCGCCCCGCGGGCGCACCGACCGCACGCATCCAGCGAGCGGTGCTCATCAACGAGAGCACCGCTCGCGCCGCCGCCGGACACCTGCTCACCGAACGGGACGAGGTGCACTGGGCCGTCCCGCCCGGCAGCCGCCGCGGCGACCTGACGGCCCGCCGGCTCACCGCCCTCGGCGCACTCGAACTGGACGCCGAACCACTCACCAGGCCGGCCCCCGCACTGGTCCGCGCCGCCCTGCTGGACGGCCTGGCCCGCGAGGGCGTCAGCGAGCTGCTCCGCTGGTCGGAGAACGCGAGCTCACTGCGCACCCGGCTCGCCTTCCTGTACCACGCACTCGGCGCGCCCTGGCCCGACGTCACCGACGAGGCCCTGCTGGCCGCGGCGGACCACTGGCTGGAACCCGAGCTCTCCCGCGCCCGCCGCCGAGCCGACCTGGAGCGCATCGACACCACCGCCGCCCTGCAACGCCTGCTCCCCTGGTCCACCGGCGAGGCCGGCCGACTGGACGAGCTCGCCCCCGAACGCATCACCGTCCCCAGCGGCTCCCGGATCCGGGTCGACTACTCGACCGAACGCCCCGTCCTCGCCGTCAAACTCCAGGAGCTCTTCGGCTGGCCCGCCGCCCCGGCCCTGGCCGGCGGCCGCGTCCCCCTCACCATCCACCTGCTCTCCCCCGCCGGCCGCCCGGCCGCCGTCACCGGCGACCTGGCCACCTTCTGGCGCGAGGGCTACCGCGCCGTCCGCGCCGACCTCCGCGGCCGCTACCCCCGCCACCCCTGGCCCGAGGACCCGACCACGGCCGAACCGACCAAGCGGGCCAACCCGCGGAAGTGACGATGTGCCGACTCCACGGCCCCTACGCTGGAGCCGTGCCGTTCCTGGAGGACACATGAACCCCGCGCACTACGCACTGCTCGAGGAAGTGCGCCGGGCCCTTCCTGACAGCTTCAAAACCGAGCTGTCCGGAGAGCTGATCATCGTCCAGGCGTCACCGTCGGGTATCCACCAGCGAAACCTCGCGCTGATCCAGCGCCAGTTCGAGGCACACGCACCGGATGGCTACCTGGCGTCCGGAAACTCCGATCTGGCGTCCCCCACGGTCGGCAAGCTCCGCAATCCGGACCTGACCTACCTCCCCCAGGAGGCCATGGCGACCACCGACAACCAGCTCCCGGCCGAACTGGCCCTGATCGCCGTGGAGATCGTCTCCCCGTCCAATCCGGAGAACGACTGGCAGGGCAAGGTCCGCGACTACCCCCTGATGGGCATCCCGGCCTACCTGATCGTCGACCCCGGTCGCAAGACGGTCACCCTGCTCAGCGAGCCCGAGAACGGCCGCTACCGGGCCCGCGAGGACGCCGACTTCGGGGAGACGATCCACATCCCCGAACCCTTCGGCTTCACCCTCGACACCGGCAACCTGCTGCCGTACTGACCAGCCCACTGCCCTGCTCCCGGTCGGCCGGGAGCGGGACAGTTCCATCCCCGTGCCGCAACCGAACCGACCGGACGGGCGAACCCGAGGAAGTGGGACCGGGTCAGGGGATCGGCGCGTAGGAGATCGTCGGCACCGACTGCGGCACGAACGGGCTCTGGGTGTCCGGCCGCGGGATCGGGATCCCGATCCTGACCGGATCGCAGGTCATGATGACGCCGCGGGAGTCCCGGGCGCAGGAAGCCGTCGAGGCCGCAGGCGTCCCCATGCTGCATTCGGTGCAGGGGACCGGGGAGATCCGACTGAGCGGCGGCTGCGAGACGCTCGGCGCGCTCGGCGCCGGCGCGGCCGGGGCGAGCGTCGGCTTCGTCGCCATGCTGTGCGCCGGCGCGGCGGACGCGGTGTGCGGCGGCGCGCTCGTCGCGGGCCGGGTGGTCCTGGGTTCCTCGCTGGGCGCCTGGGTCTCGGCCACCGGCGCGCTGGTCACCGGCGCCGGCGGGGTGAGGCTGGGTGAGGGCGACGGGCTCGGTGACGCGGAGGGTGATGCCGACGGGCTGTCAGAAGGCGAGCCCGAGGCCGGGGCGGACGCGCTCGCGGTTGCCGACGGGCTCGCCACCGGCGCCGCCTGGCTCGCCCCACTGCCGGAGACCAGCCACAGCGCCCCACCGACCACCACCAGCGCCGCGGCAGCAAGCGTGATCGCAAGCCCACGACGACCGGCGACACGGCTCGCGAGAGCGAGCGACTGCGGAGCAGGCGGCTGCGCGACATCGTGAGCCCGAAGTCCTGACCGGGCCTCGGCATCGGCCTTGGCCGGATCAGCCGCCTGAACCGGAAGCTTCGCAGTGGCAGCAGAATCGGCAGTGGCCTCCGGCTCCGGCTCCGCCGCAGGCGACGGCTCCGCAGGAACAGCTGCCGACGCGGGCAACTCCGCTATGGCATCCGACTCGGCAACAGCCTCCGGCTCAGCTGCCGGCTCGGCCGGAGCGACAGGCTCAGCCGGGGCGGCGGGGAGTGCGCCGGCGGCCGACGGCTTGTCCTCCGGCTCATCGCCGTCCGCCACTGCCTCGTTCTCGGAGTTCTCCAACACCTGCGCCCGCCCCAACCTCGTCCACCAGCAGTTTTCCGCCGCGGATCGTAGCGGGCCGCCCACCCCCACCGGACACCGGGTGCGGGGCCGGGCACCCGCAGAGCGCAGAACGCAGAGCGAGTGGCCGGGGCACCGGGCGGGTTGCCCGGTGCCCCGGTGCCGCCCGGGCCGCCGACGGTCCGTCAGTGCGCCGCGGCCTCCCAGTTGGGGCCGACGCCGACCGAGACGTCCAGCGGCGCGCGCAGGTCGTAGGCGCCGGCCATCTGCTCGCGGACGATCGCCTCGACCTGGGCGCGCTCGCCCGGAGCCAGCTCCAGCACGATTTCGTCGTGCACCTGGAGCAGCATCCGCGACCGGACCCCGGCCTTGGTCAGCTCCTCGTCCACCCGGAGCATCGCGATCTTGACGATGTCGGCGGCCGAGCCCTGGACCGGGGCGTTCAGCGCCATCCGCTCGGCCATCTCGCGGCGCTGGCGGTTGTCGCTGGTCAGGTCCGGCAGGTAGCGGCGGCGGCCGAGCAGCGTCTCGGTGTACCCGGTGGCCCGGGCCTCCTCGACGACCCGCTGCAGGTACTCGCGGATGCCGCCGAAGCGCTCGAAGTACGTGTCCATCAGGCCCTGCGCCTCGGCCGGCTTGATGCCGAGCTGCTGGGAGAGGCCGAACGCGGAGAGCCCGTACGCCAGTCCGTACGACATCGCCTTGATCTTGCGGCGCATCTCCGCGTCCACCGCGCCCGGCTCGACGCCGAAGACCGAGGAGGCGACCGTGGTGTGCAGGTCCTCGCCGGTCGCGAACGCCTCGATCAGCGCCTCGTCCTCGGAGAGGTGCGCCATGATCCGCAGCTCGATCTGCGAGTAGTCGGCCGTCAGCAGCGACTCGTAGCCCTCGCCGACCACGAAGGCGCGCCGGATCAGCCGGCCCTCCTCGGTGCGGACCGGGATGTTCTGCAGGTTCGGGTCCTGCGAGGAGAGCCGGCCGGTGGCGGCGACCATCTGGTTGAAGGTGGTGTGGATCCGGCCCTGCGGCGAGACGGTCTTGAGCAGACCCTCCACCGTGGTGCGCAGCTTGGCCTGGTCGCGGTGGCGCAGCAGGATGACCGGCAGCTCGTTGTCGGTCTGGGTGGCCAGCCAGGTCAGCGCGTCGGCGTCGGTGGTGAAGCCGGTCTTGATCTTCTTCGTCTTCGGCAGGTTGAGCTCGCCGAACAGGATCTCCTGGAGCTGCTTGGGCGAGCCCAGGTTGAACGGACGCCCGGCGGCGGCGTGCGCCTCCTCCACCACGCGCTGGATCTCGGTGGCGAACTGGTTCTCCAGCGAGGTCAGCCACGGGCGGTCGGCGGCGATGCCGGTGCGCTCCATCCGCGCCAGCAGCGCGGCGATCGGCAGCTCCATCTCGTGCATCAGCTCGACGGCGCCGACCTCGGCCAGCCGGGTCTCGAAGAGCGCGGCCAGGTCGAGCACGGTGCGGGCCTGCACCATCAGCGCCTGGGCGCCGGCCGTCGGGTCCTCCTCCGGCGCGTCGAAGGCGAGCTGGCCGGTCTCGGCCGCGGCGGCGGGGGTGAGCGAGCGGGACAGGTACTCCTCGGCGAGCACCTCCAGCGTGAAGGTGCGTCGGCCCGGCTTCTCCAGGTACGCGGCGAGCGCGGTGTCGGCGACCACGCCGGCCACCGTCCAGCCCTGCTCAGCGAACGCGCGCATCACCTGCTTGGCGATGTGCAGCGCCTTGGGCCGCCCGGCGTCGGCCAGCCAGCCGGCGAACGCCCGCTCGTCCTGCTCGGCGAGCTCGGCCGGGTCGAACCAGACCGCCCCGGCCTCGGTGGCCAGCGCGACCTCGGTGACCGAACCGCTGCCCAGCGCCCAGCTGTAGGTCGCGGCGAGCGCGACCGGGGTGTCGCCCGCGGCGTGCCCGGCGAGCCAGCCGGCCAGCGCACCGGCCTCGGTGAGCAGCTCGCCGGAGACCTCGACGGCCGGTGCGGCGGCGGCCTGTTCGGCCTCGGCCGCCGCACCGACGTCCAGACCGAAGACCCGCTCGCGGAAGTTGGGGTTGCGGAACTCCAGGCTCTCCATCAGCTGCCCGACCGCCTCCCGGTCGAACGGGACGCGGCCCAGGTCGGTGACGCCGAGCGGCAGTTCGACGTCACGCACCAGCTCGGTGAGGATCCGGTTGCGCTTGACCGAGTCGAGGTGCTCGCGCAGCTTCTCGCCGATCTTGCCCTTGACCTCGTCGGCCCGGGCCACCAGCTCGTCGAAGGAGCCGAACTGGTTGACCCACTTCGCGGCCGTCTTCTCGCCGACGCCGGGGATGCCGGGCAGGTTGTCCGACGGGTCGCCGCGCAGCGCGGCCAGGTCCGGATACTGACTCGGCGTCACGCCGTACTTCTCGGCGACCTTCTCGGGGGTGTACCGGGTGAGCTCGGAGACGCCCTTGGTCGGATACAGCACCGTGGTGTGCTCGGTGACCAGCTGGAGCGAGTCGCGGTCGCCGGTGACGATCAGCACGTCGAAGCCGGCCGCCTCGGCGGCGGTGGCGAGCGTGGCGATGATGTCGTCGGCCTCGAAGCCCTCCAGTGCCATCCGCGGCACCTTCATGGCGTCCAGCAGCTCGCCGATCAGGCCGATCTGGCTGCGGAACTCGTCCGGCGTCTTCGCCCGGTTCGCCTTGTAGTCGGGGAACGCCTCGGAGCGGAAGGTCTTGCGGGAGACGTCGAAGGCGACCGCGAGGTGGGTCGGCGCCTCGTCCCGCACCGTGTTGGAGACCATCGAGGCGAAGCCGTAGACCGCGTTGGTCGGCTGCCCGGTGGAGGTGTTGAAGTTCTCCACCGGCAGGGCGTAGAACGCCCGGTACGCCAGCGAATGGCCGTCGAGCAGCATCAGCCGGGGCCGTGCCCCCGCCGCGCCGTCACCATGTGCACTGCCGGTCGCACTCTGCGTAGCCACGTCAACGTCCGTTCCTGCCGACTCCAACATCCGCCCTCGATCCTAGGCCCCCGCACCGACACCGCACCGACACCGGGCCCCACGTCGCAGGGGACGCTCCGCCGCAGCTGAGCCCTCTCTCACCCGGCAAGGACCGCCGGTCGTACGATCACGAGAAGGCCGCCCCCGCGGCCACCCTCGACCGGCAGGAGATGACGTACGCATGAGCGAGCCGACCCCCACCGAGGCCGCTGAAGCACGGGGCCCCGTGCTCGACGTCCCGCAGGACGTGCTGGACCACTTCGCCAAGCTCGGCGTCACCCCCGCCACGTTCTCCGGCGGCCACCTCGGCGACAAGCTGGGGATCCGGGTCGTCGAGGCCTCCGGCGACCGGGTGGTCGGCACCATGCCCGTGGAGGGCAACCAGCAGCCGTACGGCCTGCTGCACGGCGGCGCCTCAGCCGCGCTCGCCGAGACGCTCGGCTCGATCGGCGCCATGCTGCACGCCGGCCCCGGCCGCTACGCGGTCGGCGTCGACCTCAACGTGACCCACCACCGCTCGGCCACCTCGGGCCTGGTCACCGCCGTCGCGACCGCCGTCTTCAAGGGCCGCACCGCCGCGACGTACGAGATCGCGATCACCGACGACACCGGCCGCCGCATCACCAGCTGCCGGCTGACCTGCGCACTGCGCGACCTGTAGCGGCAACTTCGGTTCACCGGACGACAGTTCGGCCGAACCGGGGTACCGAGAAGGGGGCGCGCCACTCGGGCACGCCCCCTTCTCCGTACCCGCTGCCTACTGCTCTTCGGCCTTCTTGCGGTCCTGCGCCTCGCCCTCTTCGATCACGGCCTCCGCAACGGCGGCCATGGTCATCCGGCGGTCCATCGAGGTCTTCTGGATCCAGCGGAACGCGGCCGGCTCGTTCAGCCCGAACTTCGTCTGCAGCACGCTCTTCGCCCGGTCCACCAGCTTGCGGGTCTCCAACCGCTGCGTGAGGTCGGCGATCTCCTCCTCGAGCGTGCGCATCTCGGTGTACCGGGACACCGCCATCTCGATCGCGGGCACCAGGTCGCTCTTGGAGAACGGCTTCACGATGTACGCCATCGCCCCGGCATCCCGCGCCCGGTCCACCAGCTCCCGCTGCGAGAACGCGGTCAGCATCAGCACCGGCGCCAGGTGCGCCTCGTGGATCCGCTCGGCGGCGGACAGCCCGTCCAGGATCGGCATCTTCACATCGAGGATCGCCAGATCGGGCCGCAGCTCCTCGACCAGCTTGACCGCCGTCTCGCCATCCCCCGCCTCGCCGACGACGGTGTAGCCCTCCTCCTCCAGCATCTCCTTCAGGTCAAGGCGAATGAGCGCCTCGTCCTCGGCGATGACGATTCGGGTGATCTGGGGCAAGTCGGTCTCAAGCGCCTGGGGCTGCTCGTCGGCGGTGCTCACGGGGCTCCTCGTTCCGGCGGGGGGTGCATGCATGAGGGTACCTAGACCCTGTATGTTTGATACACGCGATCAGGGCACCAACCTTCGATTGCTAGGCCCCGATAGCCCAACCGGCAGGAGGCAAAGGTCTCAAACACCTTCCAGTGTGGGTTCGAATCCCACTCGGGGCACTTTTCCTTCGATTTGAAGGTCAGTACGGAAAGACAATGATTGGCGATCTTCACTCGCGCGAGTGGAGCATCGCCAATTTCTGCTTTCCCAGGCCGTGCCACTACTGACACTCGGCCACATGTACGACATGACCGCCAGGGCTCACGCCATGGCTCTGCACCGCTCGGGCCTCACCTTCAGCGAGGTCAGCCGCGCAACCGGCATCTCGCGATTCACCCTCCGGCAATGGACACTTCGGATCACCCCGAGCCCATCCATGACCGCCGAGTGCCCGATAGCCATGGACCGCCTGGCCGTTGACCGCCCACCAGCTGCCTACGCCTACCTCCTAGGCCTCTATCTCGGCGACGGCTGCCTGAGCGAAAGCCGCAGGTCCGTCTACGCCCTGCGGATCGCCTGCGGCAACGCCTGGCCCGGCCTGATCGAGGAGTGCGCGCAGGCGATCCGCGCGGTAATGCCCAGCAGTAGCGTGCTGCGAGTGCCCGCACCCGGGTGCACGTCAGTGGTCAGCACCAGCAAGCACTGGCCCTGCCTCTTTCCGCAGCACGGCCCCGGCAAGAAGCACGAGCGCAGCATCGTCCTCACGCCGTGGCAGCAGGCCATCGTGGACGCGCACCCCTGGGAGTTGCTGCGCGGGCTGATCCACTCCGACGGCTGCCGGATCGTCAACTGGACGACCAGGACGGCCAACGGCGCCACCAAGCGATACGAGTACCCGCGCTACTTCTTCACCAACACGTCCACCGACATCATCGGCATCTTCACCAGCACGCTCGAGGCGGTCAGCGTGCAATGGAAGGCCGCGCGGCGGCCGACCGGAGCCATCAACATCTCGATCGCCCGCCGAGCCTCCGTCGCCCTCCTCGACCTCCACATCGGCCCCAAAAGCTAGCCCCTACCCCCGCGGGTCCAGCACCAGCTTCCCCACAGTCCGCCGCCCCCGCAGGTCCTCGTGTGCGCGGGCCACCTCCGACAGCCCGTAGACGCCGCCCACCTGCGGCTTCAGGCTCCCGTCCGCCACCATCGCGAAGAGCTCCGCCAGCGGCTCGCGGTACATGCCCGGGCGGCCGAGGCAGTGCATCAGCCAGAAGCCGACCACCGCGCGCGAGCGTCCCATCAACTGCGCGGCGGCCACCGGCGTGGGCGCCACCCTCGAGGCCATCCCGTACGTCACCAGGCGGCCGAACGGCGCGAGTGCGGCGAGGGAGGCGTCGAAGACCGGGCCGCCGGTCATCTCCAGGACGATGTCGACCTTCGCGCCGCCGTTCGCCTCGATCAGCCGCTCCTTCAGGCCCTCGGCCTCCGCCTCGACGGCGACGTCGGCGCCGAGCTCCAGCGCGAGCTCCCGCTTCTCCTTGCTCGACGCGGTGGCGATCACCCGGCCGGCGCCGAACCGCTTCGCGAGCTGGACGGCCAGCGAGCCGGTGCCGCCGGCCGCCGCGTGCACGACGACCGACTCACCCTCGGCGATCCGGGCAGAGGTGCGCAGCAGGTGCCAGGCGGTGAGACCCTGCACGATCAGTGCGAGCGCCTGGCCGTCCGTCACGCCGTCCGGCAGGTCGTGGGCCATCGCCTCCCGGGCGACGGCGCGCTCGGCGTAGCCGCCGTTGCCGTCGAGCAGGGCGACCACGCGCCGCCCCTCGGCGGTGCGGCCGACCACCTCGGCGCCGGGGACCATCGGGAGCACGCTCTTGGAGAGGTAGGTGTTCTCGACGGAGTGGGTGTCGGCGTAGTTGACGCCGATCGCGGAGACGTCGAGCAGGAGCTGGCCGGGCTGCGCGACCGGGTCCGGCAGGTCGACGAGGCGCAGGACTTCGGGGCCGCCGAACTCGGTGATCTGGATGGCGCGCACGGGCACTCCCTACAACAGGCTACTGCGGGGTAACTCGGTGGACGCTCGCCAGCCAACACCCACGGGGGCCGCTTGTCCAGAGCTAAGCGTACGCTTGTTCCCCAGCCCACCCCCCGGCCCACTTCCCGGCCCACCTCCCCGAGACCGCCGACACCCACCGAGGTCGCCACTCCGACGGACCCCCGGATCAGGCCCTCCCACCTGACGATCCGTCAGACTCCTCTGAGCAGCGGAAACCATCCCTGCCAGCTACCCGGGAGGCCCCGATGACCAGCACCGGATTCACCACCTGCCTGTGGTTCGACGGCCAGGCAGAGGAGGCGGCCGACTACTACGTCGCGCTCTTCCCCCACTCACGGATCGACCGGCTCACCCACTACACCGAGGCCGGCCCCGGCCCGACCGGCAGCGTGCTCACGGTCGAGTTCGAGCTGAACGGCCAGCGCTTCCTCGGCCTCAACGGCGGCCCCCAGTACACCTTCAACCCGGCCGTCTCGTTCCAGATCTTCTGCGCGGACCAGGCCGAGGTGGACCACTACTGGACCAAGCTCACCGACGGCGGCCAGGACGTCGCCTGCGGCTGGGTGACGGACAAGTACGGCGTCTCCTGGCAGATCGTCCCGGCCGACCTGCCCCAGTGGATCAGCGACCCGGACCCGGTCAAGGCGCAGCGGACCACCGAGGCGATGTTCGCCATGAAGAAGCTCGACATCGCCACCCTGCGCAAGGCGTACGACGGCGGCTGAGCCCCCGGCCGGACCGGGCCGGACCCCGCCGAATCAGCGGGATTCGGTGTAGCAGGACGCCCAGGCGTGCCCGGTGGAGTACTGCAGCGCGTCCGGGTACATGTAGCCGACCGGGGTGCCGGCCGGCACGGACGACGGCAGCGCCTTCTTGCAGGCATCGCCGGCGGCCGTGTCGGCCGGGATGCCCGCCTGGTAGGCGAGGGTGGGCGTGGCGTACACCATGCCGTCATGGCCCTGGTCGCACGGGTCGAGGACGACCCACTGGATCCCGCCGTCGTCGGTGCGCGAGCGGACGGTGAAGCAGTCCCCCGGGTGCAGGTCGAAGACGCTGTCGGCCTGGGTCTGGGAGACCCCGCCGTCCTTGTTGCGCTGGACGGCGGAGCCGGACAGGTCGACCAGGTTGACCAGGTTGACCAGCACCATCGACCACACCGCCGCCGCGACCAGCCCGGTGATCGCCGCCGCCTTGCCGCGCTGCCCACGGCGCCGCACCTGCACCAGCCCGATCACCGCGAAGACCACGGCGAGCGGCACCAGCGCCAGCAGCCCGCTCAGCCGCGCCCAGCGCGCGAACCGGTTGACGCGCAACAGGTCGTCACCTTCGTACGCCCTGCCGGCTGCCGGCTCGCCCCGCGTCAGCAAGTCCTGCCGGTCCGTCCCCACCGTCTCCACCGCGCCCACCCCGCCCGCTCCAACCCACTCGTCCGTGCGCTCACCGCGCGGCGTGACCTTAGCGGATCAGACCGACCGGCCCGGATGGCATGGCGGCCCCGGAGCAGGCGCAGGGACGCGACAGGCCCCCGGCGGAACCCAAGGTCCACCGGGGGCCGCGAGCCGGGGCGGGCCGTCAGTTGTCCAGCTCGCCCACGTGGTGCACCCGGACGAGGTTCGTCGAGCCGGAGAGTCCCGGGGGCGAGCCGGCCGTGATGATCACGATGTCGCCGCGCTTGCAGCGCCCGAGGCTGAGCAGCTGCGCGTCGACCTGGGCGACCATCTCGTCCGTGGTCGGGACGAACGGGCCCAGGAACGTCTCCACGCCCCAGGTGAGCGCGAGCTGGCTGCGCACCGCGGGCTCGTAGGTGAAGGCGAGCACCGGGATCGGTGAGCGGTAGCGGGCCAGGCGGCGGGCGGTGTCGCCGCTCTGGGTGAAGGCGATCAGGTACTTCGCGCCGAGGAAGTCGCCGATCTCGGCGGCCGCGCGGGCGACGGCGCCGCCCTGGGTGCGCGGCTTGTTGCTCGTGGTCAGCGGCGGGAGGCCGGCCGTGAGCACCTCGTCCTCGACCGCTTCGATGATCCGGCCCATGGTCTTGACCGTCTCGATGGGGTACTTGCCGACCGAGGTCTCGCCGGAGAGCATCACGGCGTCGGTGCCGTCGAGCACGGCGTTCGCGACGTCGGAGGCCTCGGCGCGGGTCGGGCGGGAGGCGTTGATCATCGAGTCGAGCATCTGGGTGGCGACGATGACCGGCTTGGCGTTGCGCTTGGCGAGCTTGATGGCCCGCTTCTGCACCAACGGGACCTGTTCCAGGGGCATTTCGACACCGAGGTCGCCACGGGCGACCATGATGCCGTCGAACGCGTCGACGATGGATTCGAGGCTCTCCACCGCCTGCGGCTTCTCCACCTTGGCGATGACGGGGAGGAAGCGGCCCTCCTCGCGCATCACGGTGTGCACGTCCTCGATGTCCTTGCCGCTGCGGACGAACGAGAGGGCGATCAGGTCGGCACCGATCCGCAGGGCCCAGCGCAGGTCGGCGACGTCCTTGTCGCTGAGCGCGGGCACCGAGACGGCGACTCCGGGCAGGTTGAGGCCCTTGTGGTCGGAGACCAGGCCCCCTTCGATCACGATGCAGTGGACCCGCGGTCCGTCGACGTGGGTGACTTCGAGGCTGACCCGGCCGTCGTCGACCAGGATCCGTTCCCCGCGGGCGACGTCGGCCGCGAGTCCGGGGTAGGTGGTGCCACAGATCTCCTTGTCACCGGGGACGTCCTCCACCGTGATGGTGAACTCGTCGCCGCGTTCGAGGAGTACCGGCCCCTCGGCGAAGGTGCCCAGCCGGATCTTCGGGCCTTGGAGGTCTGCCAGGATGCCGACGCTGCGGCCGGTCTCGTCCGAGGCCTTGCGGACCCGGCGGTACCGTTCCTCGTGCTCGGCGTGGGAGCCGTGGCTCAGGTTGAAGCGGGCGATGTCCATGCCGGCGTCGACCAGGGCCTTGATCTGGTCGTACGAGTCGGCGGCAGGCCCGAGAGTACAGACGATTTTTGCTCGGCGCATGAGTCCGAGGGTATGCATTACCGGTGCGTAACAACGACGTTCGGACAGACCGCCGGGTGACTACTGCGGGAAGCTTGGCTTAATTCTCCGAAGCCCCCCTGTCCATCTCTGACGATTCGTGACTCCTGTTGTCCGATCGGCCAGTTGACGCGACGGGTTGACGTCGAAGGCTGGCGGACGATGCAGATCCGTGAAGGCCTGTTCACCCCTGGTTCACCGGCCGGACGGCCGCCGCTCGGCGCCTCGCGGGAGCCTTCGGATCCTGAGGATCCCCCGGGAGTGCGTCACGGGAGTGCGTCAACGGGGGGATCCACCATGGGGGATGAGGTCGGATGAGGCGTCTGATAGGGGTGACGGTCGCCCTGGCACTGCTGGCCGCCGTGGTCGCGGTGGTGGTCGCGAAGGTCTGCTGCCCACCGCAGCAACTGACCACGGTGACCGGTCTGATCGGCTCCGAGAAGGTCGACTTCTTCAACAGTCCGGACGTCCAGAAGGCCTTCGCCGCCGACAAGTTGAGCGTGCACGTCGATCACGCGGGCTCCTGGCAGATGGGCCAGCTGGTGCAGGCCGCGCCGGGGCGCTACGACTTCGCGTTCCCGGCCAGTTCGACTGCGGCCGCCTCGATCAAGGGCAGTCTGAACAGCGTGCCGGACCGGCCGTTCTACTCGCCGCTGGTGGTGGTCGCGAGGACGGACACGGTCAAGGCACTGAAGGCCTTCAAGCCCATCGGAGCCGGGACGACGGCGTTCAAGCCGCTGGTCAAACAGGGCCCGAACGGCGTGCAGGTGATCGACATGGACGCCTACCGGCAGGACTTCGACAACCATCTGCTCTGGCAGACGGTCGACCCCGCCGGGGCCTACCCGCAGCTGCGCGGCCGGCTGATGATCAACACGACCGACCCGGCCAGTTCCTCCTCCGCCGCGCTCTACCTGGCGGTGATGTCCTACCTGCAGAACAACGCCCAGGTGGTGGCGAACCAGGCGGCGATCGACTCGATGCGACCGTTTCTGCAGGATCTGACGCAGAGCCAGGGCGCTCTGCTGGCCAGTAGTGACGAGCTCGTCAAGGACATCCTGTCGGACGTCGGCCGGCCGCTGATCTGGACCTATGAGTCGGAGGTGGCCTCCCTGGCCGCCGCCGGCAAGCTGCCGAGCGACGTCGTGGTGCTCTATCCGGACACCACCATCCAGAGTGACCACACCGTCGTCGAGTTGACGCCGAAGGCCGCGGCGTTCGCCAACGCGCTCCAGAACGACCCGCAACTGCGCAAGCTGGAGGCGCGGTTCGGGTTCCGCCCGGCCGCCGACCCGGGTGCGCTGGCGACCGCGCTGGGCAGGAACGCCAACGGCTTCGCCGCGGACGTCACGCAGGTCGGCGCGTTCCAGGCGGCGCCGCCCACCAGCGAGATCCTGCAGAAGATGGCTGCCACGGCCGAAGGAAGCAGTTGATGGACGTCAGGCCCCCCGAACACCTCTCCCGCCGCTCCGCGCTCGGCGGCGCCCTGGCACTGCTGCTCACCGGCGCGGCCGCGTGCACGTCCGAGCCGCCGAAGCCGAAGCCGGCGCCCAGCGGCAGTACCGGCGCCGCCACCGGTGACAGCGTCTCGCTCGGCCCGGCGCCCAGCGGCGCAGCGGTCACCCTGCGCGTCCTGGCGGGCAGCGAACTCCAGGACATGACCGCCGTGTTGGCCGACGCGCAGAAGGCCACCGGGGTCGGCGTGCAGTTCGCCTACACCGGCACGCTGGACGGCGCCGACGCGGTCACCTCGGGCCAGGCCGAGCAGGCGTACGACGCGCTCTGGTTCCCGTCCGACCACTACCTGCGCCTCGACCCGGCCGGCGCCGCCAAGCTGCTCTCCGAGACGCCGGTGATGGTCTCCCCGGTCGCGATCGGCGTGCGCGGTTCGCTGCTGCCGGGGCTCGGCTGGGATCCGGCCAAGACGACCTGGTCACAGGTGGCCGACGCGGTGTCGGCGGGGCGGCTGACCTTCGGCATGTCCGACCCCTCGCGCTCCAACTCCGGCCTGTCCGCGCTGGTCGGGCTCGCCTCGGCCTTCTCCGGCGCGACCTCGGCGCTGACCCAGGACGACGTCACCCGGGCGGCCCCGGCGCTGCAACGCTTCTTCGCCGGACAGAAGTTGACCTCCGGCTCCTCGGGCTGGCTCGCCCAGGCCTACCAGCGCTCGGTCCAGGGTGGACCACAAACCGGGACGCAGGTCGGCGCGCTGGTGAACTACGAGTCGGTGCTGCTGTCGCTGAACCGCACGCTGCCCGCCGGGGCACAGCTGACCGTGATCCGCCCGCTGGACGGCGTGGTGACCGCCAACTACCCGCTGACGCTGCTGAACTCCTCGTCCGGCCGGGCCCGGGACGCGTTCCAGCGGCTGACCACCTACCTGCTCCGCGAGGACGTGCAGCGCAGGATCTCCGACACCACCGAGCGCCGACCGGTCACCCCGGGCGTCGCGCCGGCCGCCGGGCTGCCCACCGATCCGCGGGCCGAACTGCCGTTCCCGGGCAGCCGGACGGTCGCGGACGCGCTGCTCGCGGCGTACCAGAACCAGCTGCGCCGCCCGTCCCGCACGGTCTACGTGCTGGACACCTCCGGCTCGATGGCCGGCGACCGGCTGGCCAAGCTGAAACAGGCGCTGACGCTGCTCACCGGCACCGACGACACCCGCGGCGAACGGCGGTTCCGGGACCGCGAGGAGGTCACGCTGATCTCCTTCGCGGACGACGTGAAGTGGCAGCGGACGCACCAGGTCCCGGCCGACGCGCCGGATGCCGAGCTGGCCGCGATCGAGGCGGACGTGCAGAGCCTGTCGGCCGGTGGCGGCACCGCGATCTACAGCACGCTGGAGACGGCCTACCGGCTGGTCGCCGCGCAGCAGGCGCAGGCCCGGGACGACCGGTTCACCTCGATCGTGCTGATGACGGACGGCGAGAGCAACGAGGGCGCCTCCGCCACCGACTTCACCGCCTTCTACCAGGCGCTGCCGCCGTCGGGGAAGGCGGTGCCGGTGTTCCCGATCCACTTCGGCGAGGGCGCGCTGCCGCAGTTGCAGGGCATCGCCGACACCACCGGCGGGCAGCTCTTCGACGGCATGACGGGCTCGCTGGACGGCGTCTTCGAGGAGATCCGTGGCTACCAGTAAGCCGGCCGCCGAGCCGGACACCGGACCGGACGCCGCGCCGGCCCCCGAGCAGCGCTCCCCCGGCTACCTCGGCAGCTGGCCGCACTACGCCGGCTGCGGCGGCGCGGCGGCGGGCGTCGTGGTCTCGCTGGTCGCGGGGCTGGGCTACTGGAGCGCGGGCGTGGCCGGCGGGCTGTACGGCGCGGGCGCGCTGCTGGTCTGGTCGCTCACCGAGAAGTCGGACCCGCCGACGGGCGGCCCGACGCCGGTCGAGCGACTGGCCGTCGAGCTGGCCGCGCACCGCTCCCGGATCGCGCGGCAGAGCTGGCCGGAGCCGGCCGCGGGTGAGGCGCGCCGACTCGTGGAGCAGCTGGCGCTGCGGCTCTCGCCCGCGAGCGCGGCCGAACTCGGCCCGGTGGTACGGGAGTCGGTGCCCGGCGTGCTGGACTGGTACGAGCGCGGCCGGTCCTGGTGGCGGCTGGAGCCGCAGGGCCCGGACCCGGCCGCCGAGTTCACCGACCGGGTGCGCAGGCTGCTGGACGAGTCGCCGCACGCCTGACAAGACGTGGAGACGGGGAACCCTCAGACAAGGGTCCCGGCTCCCACGCCCCCCCGCCCCAGAAGGTC